>CAISKH010000231.1 GCA_903885865.1 uncultured Mucilaginibacter sp. | reverse complement strand
AGCGAATGGGACGGGTTAAGCGATAGCCCACCCTTTAAAAAGATAGAAGCGTACCAGCGTATGGCCCATGAATTATTTTTACCGGCTTTAAATTCCTGCATTTGTTTCCAGAAATTCATTGTGCCCTCAATGGTGAACTGATTGATTTTTTGTTTGTCAAACCGGGGTATAAGTTTGTCAATATCCGGTTCAAAGTTTTTCCAGGCACGCGCCCATGTAGCCCAGCCCCAACTGGTAGCTATGCGGTAGAAAAAAGTTTCGGGCAGGGTTTTATCATCCAGGCCGAACATATACGCGCCTATGTGCATTACGGCATCATCATGCTCATATTTAGTTAGCGCCTCATTAAAATATTGCAATGTATAAGGCGACGAAAGCAGGTCGTCCTCAAACACAATAACTTTCCCAAACTCGTTAACCAACTGGGTAACCCCGCTGATAATGGAATTGGCAAGGCCCAGGTTTTCATTCCGGGCTATTACTTTTACAGATTTAAACCCGCTAACCTCTTTTAGCAGTGTTCTTACTTCTTCAACCTTTTCATTGTCGGCAGCTGTTTTCGCGCCGTCAGAGAATATGAACAGCCTTGACTCTTCGGCCAGTAAATTTTTTTGCAGATAGGCCAGTGTACGGCGGGTATGCCCGGGCCGGTTGTATACAAATAAAGCTATAGGTGCAAGGTTTTGCATTTAAAACAGTTCGGGTTGTTTGTCGGCTTTTTTACACAAAACGGTATAGGAGTTGGCAAATTGCTCCCTTATTTTATTACCCAATAAAAACGATGCCACTTTTTTGATGTTATGCTCCAGGTTTATTTTTAAGGTACGTAAAAAACGTTTCGGTTTTTTTAGGGTGATATAGGTATAGAACTTAGTTACCTCGGGCGATATGGTGTCGGTAAGGTCATTTACCACTTCAAATCCTTCGGTATACAACAAATAACGTAATGATGTTGGCGTATAAACATTAATGTGCCCGTAAGCTAAAAAATGTTTAATGCGGTTATCTACCACTGTTTTATAATCGCGCGGCACTTCAATTACGCACATTTTAGCTACTCGTTTCAGTTCGCGCAATAATAACCGCTCATGCTCCACATGCTCCAATACGTGCGAGAGGATGATCAGATCAAAGCTATCATCATCAAAAGGCAGATGATAACCATCAAACTCCAGCACCGATCTAACCTGTGGTATATTTCTTTCGCGTATGCGCTCCACCCCGCTGGCAGATATCTCAACCGCGTGATATTCGGGCGCGAAATTTTCATCAGCCAGCAATTTTAGTATGCTGCCGTCGCCAGCGCCAACTTCCAATACTTTATTAAAAGTATAGCCTTTGCAAACTTCTATAATATGCGTAACCTTATATTTTGCCCCCAGCATGCGCCAGGTTTCATCGTTGTTTTCGTAAAACGAATCGTAGGCAGTTTTAAGGCTTTCGCTGCTGTTAATTTCCTGCATTTTTATATTGTCGGGATTTTATCGGCCAAAATTAGCATATAAATGCTAAAATCACTTTCAGAACCTATTACTTTATTAGGGAGACCCACCCGGAAAGCGGTTTTGAGCCATTTTTAAGATCAATTGTATAATAATAGGTGCCGAAAGGAAGTGGACTGCCGTTATATTTGCCGTCCCAGCGTTTAGTATAGCCTACGCTTTTAAAAACGGGAGTCCCATTCCTGTTATAAACCGTTATTACAATATTGCTGTTGGTATTTAATACGCCAATATCCCAGGTATCATTTATTCCGTCTCCGTTTGGTGTAAATGTATTGGGTATTACAATATCATTATATACTTTAACAGATACCTTTGCGCTTACAATAAAGCACCCCAGCTCTGATGTGGCAGTAAGTGTATAAGTCATATCGGTTAACGGTGTCGATACCGGGTTCAGGCTATTTGGATTATCTAAATATGTAGTCGGCGACCAGCTGTATTGAAAATTATTACCCGTTATAACGCCATTTAACTGCGCTTTGCCACCGCCTAAAATTGCTATATCTTGCCCTGCATCAACAGTTGGTTTGGGTATTACAGTAATGGTCACCGTCTTTGTTGTATTACAAGTACCGTTGTCTATTAAAACCGTATAGGTGGTAGTTACCAATGGTGATGCTATTGGATTAGGTATAGTTGTATTAGATAAGCCTATTGCCGGCGACCATATATTAAACAAAGTACCACCCGTTGCATTTAAAGCAACACTGCTACCCGAACAAATGGTTACAGCAGACTTGTTAATAGCAAAGGGCGGATTTACAGTAATAGTTACAGTATTACTTGCTACAGGTGTACTACACACTGCTGAAGTTGCCATGCGACGGTAATAGGTGGTAGTATTTATAACAGGCGGATCATAATCCCTGGATATTGCTTGCGGAATATTGATAAAGGTTATACTGTCTGTTGAACTTTGCCATTGATAGGTATATGCACCATTGCCGCCGGATGGCACACTTCCAACTAAATTGTCCGGGTCTCCTGTTACACAAAAACTTACAACCGCAGGTGGTGTAATAATGTTGTTTAACGTTAAAGAATTAATTATTATAGGAATTACATTACTTTTAGAAGGAACTGCACAGACACCGGATACTACTACCCGGCGAAAATAGGTTGTTGTTGCAATTACAGTCGGGTGGTAGTTTATCAAACTGTCGCCTACAATATCAGTAAAGTTTATATTGTCTGTCGATTTTTGCCATTGGTAAGAATATTTATTTGTTCCACCGGTTGGCAGCGCGCCATTTATTGCCGAAGGATGGGCATTCCCGCCACAAAAAGGAGGATCAGGATTGGGTTGTGAAATAATATTATTTGATACCGGTGGATCTAAACTAAAAGTAATAGGAATAACATTACTGAGAACCGGCGTTGCGCAAGTCCCTGAATAGGCCAAACGCCGGTAAAAAGTAGTCCCGACAACTAAGGGCGGATTGTAACTGAGTGAATTAACCCCCGGCATAGCAGTATAGGTTTTATTGTCGGGTGATTTTTGCCATTGGTAGGTAATGGCGCCCCCGCCCGTTGGAATATTGCCTATCAGCACCGATGGATTACCCGGACCGCAAAAAACAACGCCCTGTGGCGCGGAAATAACGTTCTTTGAAAGGATTACCACATTCGGCGTATATTTTGCTATAAATAAATCGCGGACGCTGCTTTGCGCGGTTGCAGTAAAGGAGCCGCCGCAGTTCGATCCGTCAAAGTTAACAGTTGAACAAAACGAGCCTGTTAATAAGATATCATTGTTGCTGTTTATAGCAGCAAACCGGCCTATATTGTTATTGCAACTATTATTACCCAGGCCAAATGCCCATTGATAAATTCCGTTAACATCATATTTTGCCAAAAACATATCCCCGATACCATGATCGCTTACAAAAACAGAACTGTTAAAAGGATTAAAATATATCGTTCCTGAAAAATAGCCTGTAATATAAATATTGTTATCAATGCCCATTACCAGGCCATAACTGTTAATTGATGAACCTGCACCGCCAATATCTTCATACCATTGAAACACACCGCTTGTTGAATATTTAGCGAAAAAAATATCATGGCTTCCTGCAGGGGTTAAAATAGCTGCAGTACCAAAATTTAATGAATCGGCAAACATACCATCCACATAAATATTGTTTTGATTGTCGGCACAAATGTTAATGTTATAATTAAAATTTGTTGAGATGCTGGTTATTACCTGTACCCATATCAAAATACCTGCTGGTGAATATTGGGCTATATACATTGAATTATTACCGGTT
>CAISKH010000230.1 GCA_903885865.1 uncultured Mucilaginibacter sp. | reverse complement strand
GTACGAGAGCCTGGTATCCTTTATAGCCAACGAGAAGAAATTAAGCCTAAAGGAACTGGACGAACTAACCAAACTGATAGATAACCTAAAAACCAAAAAACAATGAACTGGCTGTATTATCTCGCGGAAGCAAATATATACCTGGGTGTATTTTATTTGGCCTACTGCTTATTTTTAAACAGGGAAACCTATTACCAACTCAACCGGGCCTACCTGATAATTAGCTGCGTTGCCGCCTTTATTTTGCCGGTTTTACAAATAGGCTCTTTAAAACACGTGGAGCCTGCTGCAGACGTAACCTATACCGTTCCCGTTCAAACCCAATATGCTACTCCTGTTCAAACCATATCTGCTGCTCCTGGTCAAAGCATACCTGCCGCTGCTGCTGTTACTGCCGCGCCAGTAGTTGAGCATCATTTAACATTACAGGATTATTTATGGTACAGCTACCTCGCGGGCGTGATTATTTTATTGCTTGTACTGCTCATTAAATTGTATACCCTTTTCAGGCTGATGCGTAATGAACAATGCATTAAGCAGGATAAACATAAACTTATCTACCTCACCGGCACCGACGTTGCTTTTTCCTTTTTAAATTACCTGTTTATCGGCACCAACGCGCCGGGGGCCAATACCATGATAAGGCATGAGCTGGTGCATATACGCCAGCGGCACTCGGCTGATATTATTTTTATAGAAGTATTAAAGATCATCAGATGGTTCAATCCCTGCATTTACCTGCTGCAAAACAGCCTGAAAACCGTACACGAATATATTGCCGACGAACATACCGCGGCTTACGAAACCGACGCCCTTACCTATTCCTCGTTCCTGGTTAATAATGCTTATGGCGCGGGCGGCTCATCTATCACCCATTCATTTTTCAATTATAACCTGTTAAAAAAGAGAATTATTATGTTGAACCAACAACGTTCGGGTAATTTGGCAAGGCTGAAGTACCTGGTGGCTGTACCCATTTGTGCAGGATTATTATGCGCCTCGACCCTGGCGTTCAGCAAAACTTATGGCTGGGTTGATCTGGCGCCGAAGCATGTTGTGCAAAACCCTAAAGTGCTTCCGCCACCGCCGCCCGTTCCGCCAAAACCGCAACAAAGCAACATGCCGCCCCCGCCAAGGCCGTCGGTTTTTAAAAATGGATATATGAACTTTTCCCAATATTTGTATAGCCATGCTTCCTATCCTGAAGGGGCCAATCAAAAAAATATTTCAGGATTGGTTATTTTAAGCTATAACCTTGATGATAAGGGCCTTATAAATGATGTTAAGGTAGTGCAAAAGGGAGGGAATGGATTTGACGAAGCTGCGATGAAAGCCCTGCAAGGCTATAAAAAAACCATCAAGGATGGCGCAGGCGCACATACTTTAAGCATTTTATTTGACATTTTGGGCCCTGGTACCCATTTAACTGCCAGCCATGAGATAAGAAAACAACCCGGCTTTGCGGGGGATTTTGTGGTCAGCAACCGCCGTTTCCCGCCGCCAATTGTTAGGCCGGATAGAAAGGTGGTTAAATTCCCACCGCCGATAGTTGTACCGGATGCACCCCAGGGTTATGCAGAATTACGTAATTATTTATCTAAACTTGGGTATGCGGAGCGTATAACTAAGAACGCCTTAAACGGATCTGTATTAGTTGGTTATACCATAAATGATAATCATAAAATATCCAACGTAAAACTGGTAAGAAGCGCCGGCAACGGGTTTGATGAACATGCTATCAATGCTTTAAATGCCTATACCGGAACTATAGGTGATAAATCGGGCGAACATACATTAAATATAATTTTTTCCACCCCCAGATATTTCACTCCTTTAGTTAAAACTGATAAAAATACACCCGGGTATAGCGGCGAATTATTTATCTGGGTCCCTCTTCCCCCGCCGCCTAAACCAAGGATAACCCAGTTAAGGTTTCCGCCGCCGGTGGTAAAGCCCGATACCATTACAAAGAAAGTATCGGATGCGTTTTATAGGTATATCCGGAACAATATTCGTTATCCGGCAGAAGCGCGCAGCAACAACATCACAGGACGAGTTATTGTAACCTTTTCTGTAGCCGACAACAAAATTACCGATATTAAAATATTAAGAGGTTTAGAACATGGCTTAAACGAAGAATTAACAAGGGTATTACAAAAGTATACTCCAAATGGCAATGTGCCGCCGGGCAAATATGCCATGTCTGTCGGGTTCATACTTGCAGATGCGGGCGAGACCCCAAACTCACCTGATAACGTTCTAGTATTTAAAAAATTTAATAAAGGATACAAAGGGGTCAATGGCTTTATTGGTTTGGACGAAGTTGTTGTGGCGAGTTATAAGGAGCGGTAATTTACGGGGCGACAGTGAGATTTACGAAGATTTGACAACTTTTTTAAAGTTGTCAAATCTATACCTGTGCTAATCTTTCATCATGAAAAAATTAAGACTTTACCGTGTTAAGCTGCTTCTGCCGGCCTTATTATCATTGATCGTTTCAGTTGTTACTAACGCGCAGAAACTGCCCAATGTGCAACAAAACAGCCAGCGCGCCCCGGATAATATAAAAATAGATGGCAAAGCAACGGAGTGGGATAATAAGTTCCAGGCTTATAATAAGGCGACAGAAATTTTTTATACCATTGCTAATGATGACGAAAACATATACCTTACCATACAAGTTAAGAATGAGGACATCATCAATAAGATCATAGATGGCGGTGTTTCTCTAATCATTCAAAAGCCGGGAAAAAAGAAGAGTAGTGATAACATAAGTGTTACCTATCCGGCTTATGACGCGCCGAACAATAAGAGTAAACTTAGGTTTAACCTTTCTAACAGCGGCATTCCAAATGCCGATTCGCTTATGCTTATTAATAATGCCAAATTGGACAAAAATTGCAAATTAATAAAGTTAACGGGTGTTGCAGGTACCGACTCGCTGATATCTGTTTATAACCTGGAGGGCATTAAAGCGGCATCGTTATTTAGTACCAGCAAAGTTTATACTTTGGAAATATCGATAGCGCTTAAGTATTTAGATATTTCGACAATAGGTGCCACCAAATTTGCTTATCATTTATTGCTTAACGGGGCAACGCCATTGGATTGGAGACACGTCAATCCCCGTGCTCCTGCTGACGGCAGTGCGGTTACATTAGAGTATATGCAGGATGCAATTAAAAAAGCAGTCGAGCTTGATGCCCGCATTTCCACACCCACCGATTTTTGGGGCGAGTATACTTTGGCGAAGAAATAACTAAGCATTTAGGATTTTAATTTTATACCTTTAAGGTATAAACCATTACAATCTGTTGCCCTTATGAAAAAATTAATGAACGCTAATTTCAAACCGCTTTTTTCTGTTTCTTTAATGTTGACAATTGCCCTCGCTGCCCATGCACAGGACAATGCAAAACCTAAGCCCGTAAAACTGCCCGAAACACAGGTAGAAAGCATGCGGGCGCCTGATAATATAAAAATTGATGGCAAAACAACCGAATGGGACGATAAGTTCCAGGCAAAAAACCCTATAGACCGCATTAATTATACCATATCAAATGATGATAAAAACCTGTATTTAACGATCCGCGCACAGGGAGCATAT
>CAISKH010000229.1 GCA_903885865.1 uncultured Mucilaginibacter sp. | reverse complement strand
TTTTACGAGTTTATATTTGGCGGCATATGCCTGCAAAAGCAGGATTTTGATGAAGCCGGAAAGCACTATGAAATAGCGGCACAATACCCGTTACGCTCAGCAAACGACCATGTTGCCGCGCTGGTGCATGTGGCCAACATCAGCATAAGGCACGGCAATTATGATAAGGCCAAAGCATATTTGGCACTCGCCGATAAGCACGACGAAAAAATAACAGCCAAAATGAAGGAAGTGATAAAACGCCTTCACCAGGAACTGGATAAACGATAAAAACTATATCAGAGACGCAAAGCATTGCGTCTCTACAATAAATATGAGAGATTCACTATTAATAAAAGCCGCATTTTCTGAAAAAACTGAACGTCCACCCGTTTGGATGATGCGCCAGGCAGGCAGGTTCATGCCCGAATATTGGGATATTAAAAACAAATATTCGTTCCTGGAGATGTGCAAAACACCCGAACTGGCGGCCGATGTTACCATGCTGCCGGTTGACCTGTTGGGCATTGACGCCGCCATTTTATTTTCGGATATACTGGTTACCGGCGAAGCTATGGGCGGCGACCTGAGCTTTACCCAAAACATTGGTCCTAAGTTTGCCAACCCGGTGCGCACACAAAAGGATATTGATAATTTAGATATTAACGTTGTACATAAACTGCAATATGTGGCCGATGCCATAAAGGTTATTCAGCAAAGACTAAACGGGAGCATCCCGCTTATTGGTTTTGCAGGCGCTCCTTTTACCGTAATGAGCTATTTGGTAGAGGGCGGCTCATCAAAAGATTTTAAGCTCACCAAACTCATGCTGCATAATCAGCCTGAAATGGCGCACCAGCTCTTATCAAAAATAGCATCGGTTACTGCTGATTACCTGAACCTGCAAATTGCCGCCGGAGTTAGCGCCGTGCAGATATTTGATAGCTGGGCGCAGGCCTTGGCGTGGGACGATTATAAAGAATTTTCACACCGTTATATTGCTGAGATCATCAGCAAGCTGAACAGGAAGAATATACCGGTAATATCCTTCTGCAAAGGAAGCTCAGTTTTTGCGCCGTTAATGGCAGAGGCTAAACCTGATGTAATATCCATCGACTGGAACGTAGACCTGCTGGATATTAAAAAGCGTTTGCCGCAAGGCGTAGCCGTACAGGGTAATTTAGACCCGCATATTTTGTATGCTGTTAAAAAAGTAATTAAGGACCGTATTTACCGCCTGTTTGATCGCATGCAGGGCGAAAACGGATTTATATTTAACTTAGGCCACGGCATTATGCCCGATATACCGTTTGAGAATGTGAAGTATGCGGTGGATGTGATAAAAGAGTACGCCCCCTAACCCCCTGAAGGGGGAATAATTGCGGAGGCTTTAGATATAAAATAATAAATTGATACTTCAAAAACTCCCCCTTTAGGGGGCTGGGGGGCATGTACAACTACATATTAGCCATACACATCATATTTGTAGTCTGCTGGATGGCGGGGCTGTTTTATATGGTGCGCCTGTTTATTTATCATACTGAAGCGCAGGACAAGCCCGAGCCCGACCGTACTATACTTTCCAAACAATTTGAAATTATGGAAAGCAAATTATGGTGGATCATCACTACACCATCCATGTACCTGGTAGTAGCTGCGGGAATAACCATGCTATGTATTACCCCTGCCTGGTTGCAAATGGGATGGATGCATATTAAACTTACGTTTGTAATTGGTTTAATAGTTTACCATTTTATTTGCCAGAACAAAATGAACCAGATGCGTAAGGGCATTTACAAGTGGACCTCGACCCAACTGCGCCTTTGGAACGAACTGGCCACCCTGTTTTTGTTCGCCATTGTATTTTTAGCTGTGCTTAAAAACTCGCTGAACTGGATATTGGGCGTAGTGGGTATTGTAGCTTTTTCGTTGGTGCTGATGTCGGCGGTGAAGGTGTATAAATATTATAGGGAGAAAAAATAATAATTATAGCTGAACGGTTTTTAATTCACTAAAAGCCGCTATATTAACAAAGTCCTTATCATCATGTAACAGGCGGATATTGTTTTTGATAGCATAAACAGCTATCAGACACTCATTTGATTTTCGTATAGTAATACCTTTTTTCCTTAAAGTTCTG
>CAISKH010000228.1 GCA_903885865.1 uncultured Mucilaginibacter sp. | reverse complement strand
CCCGCTCCTACAGTGGTGATGATGCCAAAAGATTATACCGCCTATCACAATTGGGCCCACCTATGGTGGCAGTTGGCGATGTACATTACCACGTAGCCAACCGCCGCGAATTGCAGGATGTATTAACCTGCATCCGCGAAAAATACACTATTCATACAGCGGGTTTCCGGCTGCATGCCAATGCGGAGCGGTTTATTAAGCCTATCGACGAAGTACACCGTTTATTCAGGCAATACCCTGAAGCGATAGGTAACGCGTTAAAAATTGCGGAAGCCTGCACCTTTTCATTAGATACTTTAAAATATATTGAGCCGGAAGAAAAAATACTCGATGGCCTTACCCCGCAGCAGCGTTTGATCAAATATACATGGGCAGGCGCACATGAGCGTTATGGGGAACGCGTACCAAAAAAGGTTGGCGATCAGATAGAATTTGAACTGGCTTTTATTGAAAAGCGTAAACTTGCCCCGTATTTTCTGCGGGTATATAAATACACCCAAAAAGCGGAAGAACTGGGCATACTGCACCAGGGGCGTGGTTCGGCGGCTAACTCAACGGTTTGTTATTGTTTAGCCATTACAGCGGTTGATCCTATGAAATCGCGGTTATTGTTTTCCCGTTTTATGTCGGATGCGCGGGAAGAATGGCCCGATATTGATGTGGATTTCGAGCATGAACGGCGCGAGGAGATCATTCAATATATTTATGATGATTATGGCCGCGAACACGCGGCTATTGTTGCTACCGTAACCCAGGAACGCCACCGGGGCGCTATACGTGATGTGGGCAAGGCTATGGGGTTATCAGAAGATACCATCAAACGCATTGGGGCTACGATATGGGATTTCCGCGAAGAAGGTTTTGACGAGAACCGATTGATGGAACAGGGGTTGAACCTGCATGACCCGGTCATTTATAAGGTTCTGGAATTAACCACGCAATTAATGGGCTTTCCGCGGCAATTAGGGCAGCATACCGGCGGATTTGTGATCACGGATAACAAACTATCCGACCTTTGCCCGGTAATGAATGCCCGGATGGAAAACCGCACCCAATTGGAATGGAACAAGGACGACCTGGAAGCGTTGGGCATCCTGAAAGTGGATGTATTGGGCCTGGGTATGCTTACCATGATCCGCAAGGCATTTGATATGGTGTTAGCACATTACGGCAAAAAATTAACGCTGGCAAACGTGCCGCAGGATGACCCGAAAGTTTATGAGATGATATGCCATGCCGATACCATTGGCGTTTTCCAGATAGAGAGCCGGGCACAAATGTCGATGTTGCCACGCCTCAAACCCACTTGCTTTTACGACCTGGTTATCGAGGTAGCCATTGTGCGCCCCGGTCCCATACAAGGCGATATGGTGCACCCCTACCTGCGCCGCCGTAATGGCGAGGAACCTGTGGAGTATCCATCCAAAGAGTTGGAAGAAATATTGGGCCGTACACTGGGTGTACCACTGTTCCAGGAACAGGCCATGGAGATAGCTATTGTTGCAGCAGGTTTTACACCCGCCCAGGCAGATCAGTTACGCCGAAGCATGGCCAGTTTTAAAGCAAACGGCAAATTACACCTGTATGAAAAGAAAATGGTTGACGGCATGGTGGAGCGTGGTTACGAAGAAGAATTTTCGCGGCGCGTGTTTAAACAGTTGCAGGGGTTTGAAGGATATGGTTTCCCCGAAAGCCATGCGGCTTCGTTTGCCTTACTGGTGTATATATCGTCATGGTTGAAATACTATTATCCTGATGTGTTTTGCGCGGCTTTGCTCAATAGCCAGCCCATGGGATTTTACCATCCCGCACAAATTGTGCGGGATGCCCGCGATCATGAGGTTGTAGTTTTACCCGTGGATGTGAACCATTCTTTTTGGGATAATACACTAAAAGAAAAGGACGGCGCTTACCGCACGGTTCGGCTGGGCTTCAGGCAGTTTAAGGGATTACGCGAGGAAGATATGCAGCAATTGCTCAATGGCAGAAATAAATCCTATAACCATATCGACCAGTTGCGCGCGGCAGGCGTTCATGAAGCGGCTTTGGAAAAACTGAGCGATGCGGACGCATTCCGCTCATTGGGCGCCGACCGCCGTCAGGCGTTATGGGAAGTATCGGCATTAGGCGACCGGCCCGTGGCGCTGTTTGAGGGCACGCCATCAGAAAGTGTTAAGGAGGTGCAAATACAATTACCGTTAATGACCGAAGGTGAGCATGTGGTGCAGGATTATTCATCAACAGGCTTATCCCTCAAAAACCACCCGGTAGCGCTGGTGCGAGAAAAACTGTACCTGCTGCACAATACAAAGATCGGCGATCTGAAAACGATGAAAGATGGCGACCCGGTTCGGGTGGCCGGCCTTATCACCGTGCGCCAGCGCCCCGGAACGGCTAAAGGCATATTGTTTATGACGCTGGAAGACGAAACGGGGGCCGCCAATATTGTGGTATGGGAAAAACTGTTTAACCAATACCGCAAAGAGATCATCCAATCGCGGTTGTTTATGGTGGAAGGCAAATTGCAGATAGAGGGCGAAGTGATACATGTGGTGTCGCGCCGTTGCTTTAACCTGAACAGCCTGCTGCGGGGCCTAACCATAGGAAACGAGGATAACCTGCCATTGCTAACATTGGCACGTGCAGACGAAACCACGGCCCCCTCACCCGATAGCCGCGAAGCTTTTCATAAAGGGAGAAATTTTAGGTGATAATACTTGCGTAGTAGTTTCATGGGTTTTATTTATTTCGCCGGCTTGGACGGCTTTGAGGGCACACCCGCTCCGTTCAGCGTGACAACTGTGTAAGCATGCTTCTCTCCTGTGTGGCTCGAAGCGTCCAAATAGCGCATTCCAGGTACCGGAACATCCGGTGTATCGTGAAATGAGACTCCCTGGAAGGTCGGCCGCAGCAAACCATTCTGTACCGCAGCCGGCAATCGCGCCAGGCTCTTACCGTCCCGCATAATGATGAACCCACCGATACCGCTCTCAAGATCCGCCTCTGCAGACCAGGTAATCTCATTTCCCTTATTCGGTATCTCTGCCACCTTCACATCAAAGGGGGCTGGGGGCGGTGTAAGATCGCCCACCGTACCGGTTTTTACGTATTCCATCCACGCCCTGGCCACGGTCGCATTCGGCAACCAAACGGATTTTTTTATGTCCCCTTTATATTCCGCTGCGGGCACAGCTGTGTCACCCAATTCATCCGCCAGCCAGGCTTTGCTCATATCCACAGGTTTAAGGGTTTGGGTCTTCGCTCCCTTGTTCGGCAGGCGGATGGCAAGGCAGGCGTCGAAGAAAGGAATGGCCATATAGCGGGAACCACCGCAGTCGTGCGATGTCAAAGGATCGGGCGCAATGCCGACCGGCGCTCCGTGCGGGCGATATTCCTCAAACGTGGCCAACATACCTATCCACGAACCGTTAAACTGGGCACTGCCCTTCTCCCGCACGCCCGCGTTGGCAAAAATCGGCACCGAATATACGGCCTCGGTGAGTTCAGGATCGGGCCATTCAGGATGGCGGGAGTGAAACTTTGTCGTTCCGCCGGAGCGGATCCAGGCGGCTACAACCCGATCGGGGTGCATTACGGTCATCTGGCTGATCCATTGCGCACCTCCGGAATGTCCCCAGAGACACCACGGCGCGGAGCCGATTTCCGGGTGTCCCGCTTTCTCTCCCAGCGCGACGAGGGCGTTGCAAAACACCTTGTCCGAGCCGCGGCGCGGATCATACCATAGTTCAGCCTCGCCCGGCCCTATTTGAGTGCCCTCGTTCAAAACGTGGTAGCTTGGGCCAAGCAGCGCGCAATCCCATTTCCTGGCCAGTGCCTGCCAGTGCAGGTCGTAGGCGGCGTTGGCGCCCGCTTTGGAAGCGGAGGTGCCGGCGCCGTGCTGGTGGACGATCACCCCGCGAATCGTCTTTACGCCGTCCGGAATCCAAAGGGTATAAGTGACCCCTATTTGCAGTTCGCCCGCCGCCGCTGACGGCGGATACTCTACCTGGAAGTATCGCCCGGCTGAAGGTGAAGAAGCAATGGAGACAACCTGGGTCATTCCGTCTAAGCCAGATAGACTAATAACCATTGTCAAAAAGAAGGTACTGATGCCCTTTTTCATACTATATTATTAAGGTTAGTTATTGGCTAAAGTAGCGAATTTGTTTCATGAAACAGTGAAACAAATGAAACAGGTGAAACAAGATTTTGAGATAAATTATTGACAATAAGCTGTTTGTGAAAAGTTGGTGAAACAAGATGAAACAACGTTTTCGTCAGGAAATTTATGCCCAATTTTTTTATATAATTTTGATTATCAAATAATTACTATGAAGCGGTTTAATGTACCGCAGGATCCTGTGCGAGAGACCCTGGGGGGACTGTAAGATATAAACTTTGGACAGCGAGAGTTATGGCTGTCTACTTGCCTTAGCTTTCTGTCCGTCTGCATATAATTTTGGCCAGTCTATAATAAAATGCATACTATCGTAATGGCCAGCTTTTTTACCGGATGAAATTATTAAATCATTATACAACGTCTCTCCGATTGAAGTTTTTTTCTGGCTTAGAGGATGGATGAAATTAGACTGCTGTTGGTTTTGAAAAACTGGCAAAATCTCACCTTGTAAAAAATATTTGTTGCTATAAGGCTCAGGTTGATAAAAGTGCTTGGTATCTAAATTCAATGCTGTATTCAAATCATGCTTGGTGAGCACTCGTAGGAAATAAGGTTTTAAAAAAGTTTCATATAGCTTATCTAACTTGTCAAAAATCAACAATTCTTGATTGCCTATTGAAATTTCTGGCATAATGTCCAACGCATTGATTGAATAGCGAAGCCCACAACAAACCTCTAAAAAAATCAGTAAGGCCTGAAAAACATCTACTTGATTATTAAAATAAGGGCGCGGCGAAAAGTTTGTCTTATGAAAGACAAGTTCTTCACCTACATTTCGATCATGAAAGATTTCATTTCGAAATTGCAGAAATTCATTGATACGTGCGATTAACCCCGATTTCCTCATTACTTCACCCTCCGCTGGAAAGGTGTCAAATAAAAACCCTATTCTCTTACCAACTGTTTTGGCACTCCAATCTTTGGCAAAATCTTCACCATTCCTTAAACAGACCATTTTACCGACACAATTGACAAAAGACTCCAGTGCCAAAAACCAAAGAGCAATTGAGACATTTGACCGTCGACCATTATTAACAAATGTTGCTTGATGTTCTAAATCCTTGATGTCTTCTATTGTGCTATAAAAAGCATGTATTGCATATGTTGTGTAAGACATTTCAATCGCCTTGTCGGGGCCATATCGTTGCAATGCCAAATACGGTACTAGATATCTATTTAATCGGAAATCTTCTAAATTCCTCGAAAGTGACTGATTACTCATAATGCAATTATAGCCATTTCGCATAATGTATACGATTACATATCTTTATTAAAAATTATGTATGACAGAATTGAACTGGATCGCATTAGGCACAATTGGCACATTCCTATTGGCAATTGCAGCCTTCGTAACTCTGTACGTACAGGGTAGGCAATTTAGAAAAATGCGTACGGATGAGAATGAGCGCGCTTTTAAGAATAGTAGTGTGCAGCTTATTACGGATTTCGATAGGCAATTCCGGAAATTGGATGATTTGCGGAGTGAGGCTTCCGACGTGATAGTAAAAAACAATGTTCTTAAAGCCGAACTTATAGAGGACTATAGTGCACTTAAAGATATTATGTGCGAAGTGTACGATTTTTTTGACACCTTAGGATTCTATGTTGAAAATGGTTACATCAAGCCAGAGGTTGTTCACCAATATTTTTATCACTGGTTCGAGCATTATTACGAGTTCTTCACCGTGTACAACATAAAGAAACTGTCCGGATACAACGAAACTGTATGGATACATCTTCCCAAACTTTCAATAGTGCTAAACGAAGTAGAGATAAGGCAGCTTGGCAAAGAAAGAAAGGCGCCAACAAAGCAAGATTTGCTGGCATTCTTTGAAGAAGAGGCAACCTTTGGAAGTGATTGATGATATTCTCGTCTGTCCGAATGTACCAGTTAGTCCGGATTTGCATTCCCGGACTTAAATATACGCAGATTCGCAATCTGCTAAATAAATATACCAAAATCAAAAAAGCTGTTGCTTTAAATAATTTCAAGTAGCAAGGCATTGGATAATAAATGGGTAAAATTCGAATGGACTTAAACAATATTATTTGTGCCGATTTGGCACTCAAATACGCTAAAATCATCGTCAGTGGAATTCCCCTACGGGCCACATTTTAAGTCAAAAGCCTCAAGTCGAAAGATTTGAGGCTTTT
>CAISKH010000227.1 GCA_903885865.1 uncultured Mucilaginibacter sp. | reverse complement strand
TGCTGTTTTAATACCTCATCGTTTAATTCAACACCTAAACCCGGCGAATCGGGCACATTGCCAAAGCCGTGAGTTATCAATGGTTTTTTATCGACTGTATGTACATAATCTTCCCAATAAGGGAGGTCAATATTATGATGCTCCAACGCCAGGAAGTTTTGCGTTGCCGCGGCACAGTGCACATTGGCCATAAACGAAACCGGCGTGCCTGCAAAATGCATAGCCATGGCTATGCCCCGTTCTTCGGCATAATCTCCTATTTTCTTGGTTTCCAGCAAACCGCCCGCTGTTGCCAGGTCGGGGTGGATAATATCAACCGCGTTGTTATCTATCAGCTTTATAAATGGTTCTTTAAGGTAAATATCTTCTCCTGTCGCAATAGGTGTTTCTACCGCGCGCGCAATTTCTTTTAACTGATCTGTAAATTCCCATGGAATTACATCTTCCATCCAGGCTAACCGGTATTGTTCCAGTCTCTTAGCCAACCTTATTACATTATTCATATCAAAATGGCCAAAATGATCTGCCGATAATGGCACATCATAGCCAACCGCGCTGCGTACCTTTTCTACATATTTCGCCATTTCGTCAAGGCCCTTATCGGTTAATTGCACCTGGGTAAACTGGTGTTTGGTATCACCTGTTGTCATTATTTTATCATTCCATTGGCTGCCTTTCCAAAAGTTTGAGTTAACTGTTGTGCCGGGGATATTTTTTACCAGGTCAACCCCCAGGTCCATTTTAAGCCAGGTATAACCTTTGGTTTTAAGCCTTGCATTTACCTTCGCGCTAAACACATTGCTATCCTGTTCTTCGGGCGTATCGGCGTATAGTCTTATCGTATCGCGGTATTTACCGCCTAATAATTGGTAGGCTGGTACACCATAGGCTTTACCGGCCAGGTCCCACAACGCCATTTCGACCGCGCAAACACCGCCGCCCTGGCGGCCATGAAAACCAAATTGTTTAATACTTTTAAACAGCATTTCAACACTGCATGGGTTCATGTCCAATATCCGGCTTTTAAGTATCAGCGCATAACGCACATCCGCTCCATCGCGTACCTCGCCTAACCCATAAATGCCCTGGTTAGTGTCTATACGAATGATCGGGCAGCGGCCTGTAGTTGTCATTGGCACGCAATAACGCATATCGGTAATTTTTAGTTCGGAAGGCGAACTGCTGCGGTTAACTTTTGAGGTTGATTGCGCCAGTGTGTCTTCAATAGGCGAAAACATAAATCCGCCTAGTGCCAAACCACTGCCTAACGCTGTTTTCTTTAAGAAATCACGTCGGCCATCAAGTTGTATATCAATATCTCTTTGCTTAGGTGCATTATTTTCAGCGATATACTTTTTAAATAAGTTCTTCATTATTTACTATTTAGGTTTATGGTTATAAATGTATGATTAATCAGCTATTAAATATACAACGTAACCGGTTGATGCATTTAACTTTATCTGTTTCAAGAAAAAATAAATTTGAAACAAATTAGCCACAAAACCGTAGTAATATATTTATTTTATCCCAATTTCTAATAATTTATGGCCTTACGTAATACTCGCATTTTGCTTATAGAAGCTAAAAAGACAGTGAGCGATAACATCGTGAATATTTTAACGCATCATCAGAAGAGCAAGAAATTTGTATGAAAAAGAAGCTTAACGAAGATACGTCATTCGCGCAAAAAAACCTGTTTGACCTGATAATTGAAAATCTTCCCGACCAAATTTATTTAAAAGATGCAAAAAGCCGCTTTATCCTTTGCAATACACCGGTGGCTCATAATGCGGGATATAAATCGCCGAAGGACATGATAGGTAAAACAGATTTTGATTTTCATGATTTGCCTTATGCGGAACAGTTTTTTAATGATGAACAATCATTAATAAAATTAGACCGTTCGCTTATTAATCATGAAGAGCAGTTTTTGGATAAGGAAACCAATGAATTACGCTGGAATTTAAGTACTAAGGTCCCTATTAAAGACAATGCTGGTAAAGTGGTGGGGTTATTAGGCATAAACCGCGATATTACACAAATGAAGCAAGCGCTGCTGGAACGTGAAGAAATAATGGCCAACCTGGTTCAGCGCAATAAAGACCTGGAACAGTTAACGACCATACTTTCTGAACAATCGGAGAAATTGAATAAACATGCCAAAGATTTAGAAACCCTTAACAAGACACTTTTGGAAGTTGCCTGGTCAAATTCGCATGAGCTTAGAAAACCGTTATGTTCTATCCTTAGCTTAATCGCTTTATTGAAACAAACAAGTGATGAACGGGAAAGAAACAAGCTGATTGAATTGATGGAAATATGTTCAACAGAACTTGACGGGTTTATAAAGCAGAATAACAAAAAAATAACCACGCTTGAAATACCTGAAGATTGATAGTGGGCAGTAAGCCCAAAATAGCTGTTCACGGGCGTTCACAAAGTATTCACGCTCTAAAAGCGTGAACACTATTGTTTATTGGTTATCAACAAGTTATAAAAAATGTCAGCAATCCTATGCCTTTTTTAAGCCGGCGGCACATCATTAGGCGGCATCAACTTGTAAGCAGAGCGCGCATATAGTAGCCATTTTCCGTTTACTTTTTTCCATACCTGCATTACGCCTAAGGCTGTTTTTCCGGGATCTTTCCCGACATTTTTGATATCGCCGTAAAGCCGGTGTGTTACCGTTGCTGTATTGCCGCTAACGTGTATCTCCAGTTTGGTAATTGCTATTTTGGTAAAGGTCCATGTTTTAGTGGCCAGTGAATCAACGAAACCAGAGCGGGTTTGTATAACATCCATTGAATGTGCATAATGCAGGTCGGGCAGGGTCAAACTGTTAAGCGCAGCCCTGTCACCAGCAACCATGGCCTTGCGCAGCGCCTCAACTTGTTTTGCTATTGCTTTCTCATCGGCGCTTTGTGCAAAAACGGTAACGGTGAAAAGGGAAAGAATCAATAATAATCCGGTTATCTTTTTCATTTGGTTTATTTTGGTTTATAATAAAGCGAAAGTAGTTTGCTGCTGGCAGATATACAAACTTACTCTGGTATTTTTTTAGCGACAATTCCTCACGATAGCTATCGGCACAGGTTTTACTTTTGCCTCACCTACTCCAAATAATAATGCCTTATACTGTTCATTTCATCATCCAGTTCATAAACAAGTGGTGCGCCGGTTGGTATCTCCAGCAGGGTAACCTCTTCATCGGTAAGGTTATCAATATATTTAATTAACGCCCGCAGGCTGTTGCCATGCGCGCAAATAATTACCTTTTCATTTCTGCGGATAGCCGGTGTTATAGTATTATTCCAAAAAGGCAATACCCTGTTGATGGTGCGGGTTAAGTTTTCTGTTAGGGGCAGTTCGTTCTCGCTTAGGTCTTTATATCTACTGTCGTGGCCCGGGTAACGCTCATCTTCTTTAGTAACAGGCGGCGGGTCTTCATTCGGGTTCCTGCGCCATTTTTGCACTAGCGCCTCACCATACTTAACGGCAGTTTCTGCTTTATTCAACCCTTGTAAAGCGCCGTAAAAACGTTCATTCAACCGCCATGATTTTTCAACCGGTATCCATAACCTATCTAGTTCGTCCAGCACAATATCTAATGTTTTGATAGCCCGTTTCAATACGGATGTAAATCCCCTGTCGAAATTATATCCGTGCTTTTTTAGCAATTGCCCCGCCAATTTTGCCTGCCTTCTCCCCTCTTCTGTAAGGTCAACATCTGTCCAGCCGGTAAAACGGTTTTCAAGGTTCCACACGCTTTCGCCGTGGCGTATCAATACTAATTTTTGCATATAAAGAGTTAACCCCGCCTGCCTGCAGGCAGGGTTAAAGTTATTAAACCATTTTTAATATTGATAAATGATTTTAATTCATTTAAATTGCAATTATAAACCAATATAAACTAAACCGTTTTATGACAACAATTACCTCTGTTAAGGATGGCACAGCCAATCCTGCGCCCCTTGGGCTTTGTGCCTTTGGCATGACAACCGTTTTATTGAACATTCACAATGCCGGCTTTTATGAAATGAACTCCATGATATTAGCAATGGGTATACTTTATGGGGGACTGGCGCAAGTAATTGCCGGTATTATTGAAGCTAAAAAGAATAATACTTTTGGCTTTACAGCTTTTATATCCTATGGTTTTTTCTGGCTGTCGCTGGTTGCATTAATTGTATTGCCCAAATTAGGGTGGGTTGCTGCCCCTGCAGGTTCTGCAATGGTAGCTTACCTTTTAATGTGGGGTTTGTTCACCTTTTGCCTGTTTTTTGGTACGCTGAAATTAAACCGCGCGCTACAGTTTGTTTTTGGTTCGCTTGTTATTTTATTTGCTTTACTGGCTATTGGCGATGCAACCGAAAATAAAAGCATTACTCACTTAGCCGGGTACGAGGGTATAATTTGCGGCGCATCGGCAATTTATACAGGTATTGCGCAGGTGCTCAATGAGGTTTATGGAAAAACAGTATTGCCAATTGGCCCGGTAAATAGCTAAATTGCGCAGGTGAAAGATTTTAAAAAGTATTATATCATTCCTGCTGCGCCCGAAGAAGTTTATATGGCGCTCACCAACCCGCTCACGATTGAATTATGGACGGGTGATACGGCAGAAATGTCGACAGAGCCCGGCTCGGAATTTTCAATGTGGGATGGGAGTATTGTTGGCAAGAACCTTGAGTTTGAGCCTGGTAAAAAAATAGTGCAGCAATGGTATTTTGACGGGCAGCCTGAACCATCCATCGTTACCATTAAACTGCATCCTGATAAAGCAGGAACATCGGCCGAATTGCGGCATACAAATATACCTGATTCGGGCTACGATGATTTTGTTGAAGGATGGAACAATAGTTATTTTGGCGCTTTGATAGATTTTTATGAGGGGTGATACCTGTCAATTAAAAACGCTTTAAACAACAAAAGCCGCTCAATAATTGAGCGGCTTTTATATGTATATTATAGGAGTTTAAAATAAAGTGAACTCTACACGGCGGTTTATCTGACGGCCCTTTGCTGTTTTATTAGTTGCAATAGGTTGATTTTTTCCGTAACCGGTAGCTTCTATGCTTGAAGGGTTAGCGCCTTTGCTTACCAGGTAATTTTTAACAGACTCTGCACGATTTTTAGACAACTTTAAATTATAATCGTTTGATCCTACATTATCAGTATGCCCGGCTAATTTCAGGCTGAAGTTTTTCTCAACCAATAACTGGGCTACCCTATCCAAACTTGGGAATGAATGCGGACGGATCGTAGCTTTGTTAAAATCAAATTCCAGGTTTCTGATAGCTTCTTTAACTATTTTCCTGTCTTCTTCAGTTATATAAACTTTGACATCAGGTTTTGGAGTAATAGTAATAGCAGGAGGGATAACGACAACAGGGAGTGGACAGCATGAACCATCTACCTTAACACCTGCAGGTGTGCCCGGGCATTTATCAAAGAAATCGGCCACGCCGTCATTATCGCTATCTGTAGTATACTTAGCCAGGTTAGCATTCATGGCGTCCATATCGGCTCTTAACTTATCATTCATAGCCCTTTGCGCGTCAAGCTGTTTTTGCAGCCTAACTTCTTCCATAGTGTATTCATCATGTATGGATGCTATAGGATTAGCCCATTCTATACTCGGCTTTGATTTTTTACCGAATGTATATTCTATACCTGCATACCCATAAGCGTAATGACTCATTACAGGATATTGATTAGCACCATTAAAACTGCTTCCATCAATAAAGTTTTCGGTATAGCCTAAGTTTATAGCCAACGGATCGGCTATCCTGAATTTCACACCTGATCCAATCGGCAAAACAAGGTTTGACGAGTTAAATGAAGCCGACGTGGTAGTAGTAATACCGGGGGTGACAGCGCCATAGACAGTAGGCGTATAATAAACCACACCCGCACCGCCGGTTAAATAAAAGCTAACCGCATTTTTGCGGCGCAGGTAATTAACCGTAGCCACATTTAACACACCGCTTAAACTAAACTGACTATAATTGGTGCTGAAACTGGTATAATGCTCTCCAAATATATTACTAACATAAAGTTGATTGTCATTCACCCGTCCTTTTACCATTCCGCCGTTATAATCAAATTGAATGCCGAATGCATGTACAATTTGATCCCTTAAGGATAAGCCCCAACCAAGTGTAGGGGTCCAATGATCAAAACCATTATGGCCACCTGTGGCAAGCAACAGTGATGGTGCGCCAACGTTAGCACCTATTGACCAGGTACGGTACGAGTCAATACCCGAGAATGGCTTTACATATTCCGTGCTGCTTTCAGGATCAGAAGTTTGGGCAAATACGCTGCCGCCTAACAATACGCCGGTAATGAGCAAGGCGACCTTTTTTAAATGTAGTTTCATGATTGATTTTTTTGATTTGATTTGGTTTGCCATTCATAAAGCAAACATTACATTCCTTAGGCAACATTGGTGCCATGCAAAAAAAATCAACATATCTGATAATAAATAATCGGGGGTTCATTAACCTAAGGCGGTCATATTCGTTAAAATACGGGAGAAAAAATTTAACAACAGACTATTGGCTACTTTTTATAAAAAAATATAATGGGTCTAAATAGTATACAGTATTGTATGATTGGAAGGGTAAAATAAAAAAAGCGCGGGAGCGTTACACCGCACTTTTTTCTAAAGCCTGAGTAATATCGGCTATAATATCTTCTACTTTTTCCAGTCCGGTAGAAATACGGATAAGCCCGGACGTAATGCCTACGTTTAGTCGCTCCGCGTCAGTTAGCCGCGAGTGTGTGGTACTTGCCGGGTGCGATGCAATACTGCGGGTATCGCCCAGGTTAGCCGTTACCGAAAGCATTTGTAAAGCGTCTAAAAACTTGCGGCCCGCTTCAAGCCCGCCTTTTATTTCCATACAAAACACGCCGCCGCCCATTTTCATTTGTTTTTTGGCAATAGCATACTGCGGATGGCCCTCCAGGAACGGGTATTTTACCCATGCCACGTTAGGATGTTTTTGTAGGGTTTCAGCAACCTTTAACGCGTTCTCGCAATGCCGCTGCATACGTACATCAAGTGTTTCTAAACTTTTGCTCAGTATCCAGGCGTTAAAAGGCGACATTGCCGGGCCGGTGTTTCGGCAAAACAAATAAATTTCTTTGATCAGGTCGGCACGTCCGACAATAACACCGCCCAATACCCTGCCCTGCCCGTCGATCCATTTTGTTGCAGAGTGTATTACCAGGTCTGCACCATATTCAATTGGTTTTTGCAATAATGGCGTGGCAAAGCAGTTATCTACGTTTAAAATAAGCTTGTGT
>CAISKH010000226.1 GCA_903885865.1 uncultured Mucilaginibacter sp. | reverse complement strand
TTTGATTTTTCGGTGAACAGGTTTAGCGGGAACATAATATTTTCTTCCACGGTCATTGAATCAAACAGCGCAGAGTTTTGAAACAGCATACCAATATGCGTGCGGATAGGCACCCGTTGTTCAAAACTCATTTTAGTGAAGTTTTGATCATCAAAAATAACATCGCCACTGGTAGGTTCATGCAGGCCAACTATACATTTCAATAAGGTGGTTTTGCCCGAACCCGAGCTGCCGATGATCAAATTATTCTTCCCCGGCTGAAAGCTGGCGGATATCCCCTTTAATACCTGGTTCTCGCCAAATGTTTTATAAATGTCCCTGGTTTCTATCATAACATTATACGGGTGATGACCAGGTCGGCAAATAATATCATAACGCAACTGTATACCACCCCGCGGGTTGATGCCTGCCCAACCTCTAAGGCGCCGCCCGAAGTATAAAAGCCCTGGTAGGCGCAAATAGAAGCGATAATAAAGCCAAAAACAACCGCTTTAACCAGCGCCACCTGTACAGTAAGGGGATCGAAACTATCACGTACGCCGATCAGGTAATCGGTAGGCGTTACCACGCGCGATACCAGGCAGGCAATATAACCGCCTGATATACCTAATAATATCGACATAATAACCAACAGCGGTATCATGGTCATACAGGCAATAATTTTAGGCGATATGAGGTAGCCCGGCGCGTTTACGCCCATAATTTCGAGCGCGTCTATCTGTTCGGTAACGCGCATGGTGCCAATTTGCGAGGCAATGCTCGAGCCTACGCGCCCGGCCAGCACCAGCGCCGATATGGTTGGACTAAACTCCAGTATGGTCGAATCGCGGGCAATGCTGCCGGCAACCGTCATGGGTACGAGTGGGCTTGATAACTGGAAAGCCACCTGTATGGTAGTTGCAGCGCCTATAAACAGCGATATAATGGCAATAATGCCCAGCGAGCCAATACCCACCGACACCATTTCGCGCATGATCTCGGCCCAGTAAACATTAAATTTCTCGGGCCTGCGAAAGCTTAAACGCAATAAAAGTATATATCTGCCAAAACTCGAAAACATAGTGTTTAATTAATTGGGCTAAAAATACAATTTTACTTTGAACCGTGGTTGAGGGTGGGGTAGTAAATTAATGGGACTATGGGTGATTTGTTTAGAAACCTACAGCGATCTGACAAATTATTTAACCGAACTTTTCACTCACCCTACCGATATTATTCGCCTGTTTACCTTTCCTGCTTTTAATCTTTCATTTTTAATAATCAACTTTACATCACTTAATTGTTTAGTGTAAATGAAAAACGCTTTAATAACAGGGGCAACCAAGGGCATGGGCCGCGCAATAGCCATAGCATTAGCTAACGAGGGCATCAGCCTGGCGGTATGTTCGCGTAACGCCGCCGACTTAGCGGCTTTTAAAACCGAACTGCTGCAAATTAACCCCGCCATAAAAGTTTTTACCGCCATTGCCGATGGCAGCAACAAGAATGAGTTGCTGCAATTTGCCAAAGGGGCGCAGCAGGAACTGGGTTTTATCAGCATCCTGGTGAATAGCCTGGGTATGTATGCGCCATCGCGTATTTTGGATGACGGGGCCGATACTTTCGAAAAAACCATCAATACCAATTTAATGCCGGCTTATGAGTTGTACCGCTATTTTGGCAAGGCCATGATAGCCGCCCGCGATGGGCATGTTTTTAATATCTGCTCGGTAGCGGCGCTTAATCCGGTTGTTGAAGCGGGGACATATAGTGTAACAAAGGCTGCGCTGTTAAGTCTTACGAAGGCAATGCGGCTGGAGATGCAACAGCATGGTGTTAAGGTAACTGCCGTAATACCGGGCTCAACATTAACCAATTCGTGGGCGGGCCAAAACGTTGATAAAAACAAAATGGTACTGCCCGAAGATGTAGCATCGGCAATAGTGAACATTTATAAAATGAGCGCGGGCGCCAATGTTGACGAGATAATAATAAGGCCCGCAGGAGGGCAATTATAAACCAATTAATAATTTGAATTATGGAAAAGAAAATGCAAAGGGATGAACAGCATAAAATAATAGCAGGAGTTTGCTCCGGCTTAGCTGAATACCTTAATGTAGATGTAACCCTGGTAAGGGTAATATTTGTGGTGGTTTTGCTATTAAAAGGCGTAGCTATTTTACCCTATATTGTTTTATGGATAGTAATGCCCAAAAAAGTTTACGACCCGCGTAACCCGCTTGGAAATGTGTCGCCGCCATTTGGCAATGACCCAACTGTAGATTACAGCGTGCCAAAAACACCATTTGCCAACCAATACACCGACTATAACGTGCCGCCCCAGCAACCGATTGCGCCGCTTACACCGCAGCCCAAAAAAGCATCAACCGCGGGCATAATTGTGGGAATTGCCCTCATAGCTTTTGGCTCGTTCTTTTTGCTGGATGAATTTGATATTTTACCCGACTGGGACTTTGACCGCCTATGGCCGCTGGTAATTATTATTGCGGGCCTGGTGCTGGTGTTTTCGCGGAAACCGAAAAACCCCTGGGATAAAAAAGACTGGCACAGCACCGAACAGCCTGCAACTGAAACAAAAGAAGAATCAGAAGAATCAAAAACAACAACCGGGGAGAATCCTCCGTCGGCATAAAAATTAAGATCATGAGAAACGATAAAATAATTCCGGGTGTAGTCCTGATATTGATTGGAGCAGTTATCCTGCTGAACAATTACGGGTATATGCACTTTCATTGGCTCAACCTTATATACCTATGGCCCATATTCATCGTAATAGGCGGCATTAATTTAATATTCGCCCATAACAGGTCGACATGGGCAACCTTGTTAAAATTGGCGGTAATAATAGCCGGCTTTGGCATAATTATATTTGGCGGGTTTGGCAATCATTATGGTTTTTGGA
>CAISKH010000225.1 GCA_903885865.1 uncultured Mucilaginibacter sp. | reverse complement strand
GGGCGTTGCCCACCACCGGGAGGCCCCTGCTGCGCTTTTAATGAGCAGGCAGCAAGCAGCAAACCGGTTAACAGGGGTACGATCTTTGTTTTCATGTTGATTCTTTTTTTATTGAATTAGATGCTTTCTTTTTAATAAACCTTCGGTTAGGCTGATTTCTATTGTTTAATAGATGTTTTAAAGCGCTGGCCTGTGCGATTCCTTCCCCTGGGAGGGTGTAGGGAGGGGTTATTTGCGAAAAGATATGGCGCATAAACCCCTCCCTGCCACTTCACAGACAACCGCACCCCTCCCCGGGGAGGGAATGGCATTTTGCAAAAAACTGTTTAATGATAGGCTATTACTCTCTTAAAAGGGAAACATAATTGTTAAATCTTTCTTATTTTATGTTAACGAATGTTAACAGATCATCCTGATTTCTTTTCTGCGGATTACATTTACCCTAAACAAACCGCGTCATGAAAAAGAAACTCAAAACCGTATTTATATTGATCGTGCTGTCGTTGGCAGGCATTATTGTTTTCCAGTCATACTGGACCTTCAATTCTTATAAAGTAAACAAGGAACGATTTGACAGTAATATTGACAGCGCCATGCGGCTGGCTATGGAAGATTGTAAAAAGGATTATTTTGATTCGATGCGGGTGGTGTTGGTGAAGAAACTGTCACCGCCTGAAACAAGGATAAAAATTGACACTGTTTATGGGAAGAATACTCCTGTAACCTATAATATTTGGTTATTAGGGGAACATACGAAAGCCGCTTCCGAGCATGCAACAAATGCCAAACCGTTTTATCCCCGTTTACAACACACCATGTATATGGGTCCATTTGATGCTGTTTTTTCTCAAAAATATCATCTTTTTGTCCTTAATAAACCCAATATTAGTGAACCCAAATCTGAATTTGATTTTTATCGAAAAAAAATTAATCATAAAGCTAGTTTGTTGGAAGTACTGATAGAGATGTCGTTTTATAAGCGGTATCTGTCGAGTGATATTACGGATTTTTTGACTACGGCTGAAGTGAATTCGCAACTGGCTGAGGATGCAATAGCTTATAGCAAAATGCCAAAAGGTAGCCCAATGCCTAAACTTACATTTACAAAGGGTATATATGCATTTCCCAAAAATTATAAACAAGGAGATAGCTCAAAACTTAGCCGTTATTTAACTGCCGAGCTTAATAAAATGCATACATATGCTTCGTTTAATCTAAGGTTCTCGGCAAGGCAAAATGCCCCTCAAAAACCTAATATCCATTATAGTGAAACCAATGATTACCCATATAAATATCATGGTTTTACCGGGCTTGGAATTAGTTTCCAGGATAACATTTTTTTTGCAAGGGCAATGTTCCGAAACCCGCAATATGCGGTATTAAAAAGCATGTTCTTAACGCTGGTGCTTTCAGCCTTACTTATCGCCTTAACAATTTATTGCTTCCTATACATCACCCGCACCATACTGGAACAAAAAAAACTGGCCGAACTGAAAGATGATTTTATCAACAATATGACGCACGAGCTAAAAACCCCTATCGCTACTATGACGGTAGCCATTGAAGGTTTACAAAAATTTAACGCGCTCAATGATCCTGAAAAAACGCAGCGTTACCTGCAAACTTCAAGGAATGAGTTGAACCGCCTGAATGAACTGGTAAGCAAAGTGTTGAATATGGCGGTATTTGAAAACAAGGAAATAACGTTGGTTAAAGAGAAAATAAATGTGGATGAAATGGTGAACGATGTAATTTCATCTGAAAAAACAAAAACAACTAAAGCGGTGAACATTACCTATACCAATAAGGATGTTGAAAGTATAGAGGCGGATAAGTTCCATTTCAGAAACGTACTGGTTAATTTGGTGGATAATGCTATTAAATATTCGGATGAGCCTGCCGATATTAGCATTACCTGTTATAAAGCCGGTAACAACGCCGTATTTTCTGTTAAGGATAAGGGCATAGGCATCCCGCCCGAACATAT
>CAISKH010000224.1 GCA_903885865.1 uncultured Mucilaginibacter sp. | reverse complement strand
CGATTTTAGCGAAATGCTTTGGGCCGAACATAAATATGGCAAGGACGAAGCCGACGCGCATAGCTATACCGCCATGCTTAACTACTTAGCCAACCCCGCCAATAAAACTAAGGACCTGGTGCGTTTTCATTATGATGATAAGGAGGATGTGTTTGATGCCGTAACCTATCAGAAAGGCGGCCGCATATTAAATATGCTGCGTAACTATTTAGGTAACGACGCCTTTTATAAGGGTCTGGGTATTTACCTTAAAACCAATGCCTTTAAGCCCGGCGAAGCACAGCAACTGCGTTTAGCGCTGGAAGAAGCCAGCGGCCGCGACCTGAACTGGTACTTTAACCAATGGTATTATGGCCACGGAAACCCTGCATTAAAAATAAGCTATAAATGGGACGATGCCGCCAAAACCGAAACCGTTTATTTGCAGCAAACGCAAGATGGCAATGCCTTTATTTTACCTATGGCGGTTGATATTTATGCCGGCGGTACAAAAGTTCGTCACAAAATATGGATGAATGATAAGGCCGATACTTTAACTTTCAGTTCGACAGCGAAGCCCGACCTGGTGAATGTTGACGGCGATAAGGTACTATTGGCCGAAAAGAAAGACGGCAAAACTTTGGATGAATACGTTTTTCAATATTTTAACACGCCGCTATTCCTTGACCGTTTTGAAGCCATTGACCGCGCCACGCCCGAACAGGGCAGCGCAGGGGCAAGGAAGGTAATGATAGCCGCTTTGAAAGACAAATACTACGGCTTGCGTATAAAAGCTATACGCGGTTTAAATATGACCAACGATGAGGTACGCAACGAAGCGCAGCCCATGCTTGTCGACATAATTAAAACTGATGATAATACATTAGTACGTGCCGCCGCCATAGATGTATTAGGCAAATTAAAAGCTTCGGGTATGATGAATTTGTTTAAGGATGCGCTTAAAAGCCAATCGTACGCGGTACAGGGCGCTGCTTTAACCGCTATAAACCTGTTAGACCCATCGCAGGCGCTTGAATTGGCCAAGGTTTTTGAAAAAGACAATAAAGGAGCCCTCTCACTGGCCATGGTACACATTTACGCGACAGCCGGAAGCGGCGCGCAATGGCCGTTTATTTACAAACAATACCAGGATGCAGGCATACAAAACAAATTTAATATGATAAGGGAGTTTGCCGCCATGACAGCCAAATTGGATAAACCCGAGTACGCCCTGCAAGGCATAGACGCGCTAAAAGACTTTGGCGTAAAATACAAGGTTTTTGGCGTTGCACCGGTTATAATAGGCTTGCTTAATGATATAAAAGTGCAACGAACCAAAGTTAACGACATAGTTGGCGCCAAAGCCGCCGATGAAGCCATAGCAGCTATAAATGCGAAGTGATTAATTTTGAGAATTATTGGAAAAGGGGGGCGTAAGCCCCCTTTTTTGTTTCCGGTTAAAAATGTTCAACAATCTTATAATCCCCCTTTTTTGAGATTATTAAGAATACGCCGGTGCCTATATCAGTTGCCGGAATGGCTATTGTGTAAGCCAATACTATCTGATTATTATCTTTGTTTTTTCGAGAAAGAGTAGGCATGAATATGCTTCCATACTTTTTTAGATTGCCCCCAAAGTTATCGGTAAAAAACGGATTAAAATCAGTTGCTTTAAACTGCTTATTAAGAACAGTATCTTTTCTATTTATCAACAATATATTTGCAGCATAAGGATGAGTTAAAAAATCTTCCGGAGTTTTCTCGTATGATTTGGGGATAATTAACGTACTGTTTTTCAAACAAAAATACTTTAAATGAAAATGCAAGCTATCATTCCCACTAATCAAAGTTGTATCAATTCGTTTTATATTATCATAGTTACTCGCTATTCGTTTCCTTTCTTCCGCTGGAGATGGTGCTTCCTGCTCACTGTCAGGCCTGTCTCCTTGTGCCATTTGAGCATCAATCGCCTTTCTCCCGTTGTTGGAATCTTTTAACTTATTAGCTAAGGAATCAGCAGATACTTTGTTCTGATTACTATTGCAACTTATAAGTGCAAGTAGAGTTAATGCTATAAATAGTTTATTCATTTTTATCGAGTTACAAATTATCCATTTATTCAGGCACTTACTTCATCACCCTGCCCAACCCAAACTGGTCACCGGCCCTCACGGGTTTGCCGTCTTTAAAATCAACCTCCAGCATTTTTTCGCATTCAACGGTATTATTGCCTTCATCTTTAAGCAGGGTAAGTATTTTGCGGGTTTTAACGTCAATCACCTCACCGCTTGACGGGTAGGCATACTGGCCGTTAATGGTGAAAGTTATCCAGCCCGGCATATCCTGTACAGGTATGGTATTTAACTGCTGGTAGGGTTCAACCGCGCTAAAAATATGCAGGCGCATGTTAAAGCCGTCGCAAACCCATAGCTCTTTTTCATCGGGCGTAAGGCCAATGCCGTGGCTGGGGCAGCCGTGGCGCCTAACCGGGCCCTTGTCCCAGCCTTCAATTACTTTATGGGCAATTACCTTGCCGGTGGTGAGGTCGCCAACTTCAAAACCCAACAATTCATTGCAGTTTACAAATATTTTGGTTTCGCTGCCATTAACCGTAAACGGACGTATAAAATTAACGAACGGGCCTACCTGCCCAACTACCGTATTGGTTTTGGGGTCGGCAATTTTTATCATGGTGTTTTTAAGATCGGCCAGGTAAACATGCTGGCCCGACAGGGCATAAATAGTATTATGAGACCCGTTAAAACCGTCGATCACTTTAATGGTATTGCCGGTTTCGCAGTCTATCACCGTCCAGTAATGGCTCTCCAGGGAGGGCAGGTACATGGTTTTGCCATCGGGCGCTATGGATAAGCGGTCGCAGCCATGTTCAATGGGTTTTTCCCATATCAGTTTTCCGGTTATAAGGTCTATACGCTCTAAAGTTTCCAACGTGGTAACATATATACTATGCAGCGGAATGCTAACCCCAACGCCCTTAACGTTTGATGGCAGGCCGGTTTTAGGGTGTAAGCCTTTAAAAGCAATACGTTTTACAAACTTGTGCCCATGATCGATATCAAAAAAAACCAAACCATGGCCGCCATAGCCTAAATAATCTCGCACACCGGGTACTGCTGCTATCAGGTAGCGCCCGTTAAGTGGTAAGGCTGCTTTTTTAGCAGTATTTGGTTTAGCCACAGGCTTCCACGCTGTTGAAGAAAGCAGGGTAACTGCCGATAGGATCGCGATAAATAAACGGATATTGGTTTTCATAATTGCTGCAATTTAAGTTGTATAATTGGTGAGGTTAAGGTAAGCAGACTGATTTGAAACTGCAAGGGGTGTATTGTAACAGGGTGGATAGGGAACAAAAAAATTCCCTCTCTCCGCCTTTGGCGGAAAGAGCGTGTTACAAGGAAAATCATATTTTGACCAATTGAAAAATTGCATTTTTCTATATTTGTGCGTACATTGTATAAACAAGGTTATTTATGGGTTTTTTGACTG
>CAISKH010000223.1 GCA_903885865.1 uncultured Mucilaginibacter sp. | reverse complement strand
CTGCAATTTATTACCGCGTTTTCGTGCATCGAGTTTTTCTTTACCTACTTTATTATGCATGCGGCCGGGTGGCTAGCAGCACAGGTAAAGCTCGACGTTGTTATTGATTGGGTAATGACTGCATTGTTCCTGGTTTTAGGAATCATTACCTGGCTGCACCGCAAAAAGCCACCCAACCCCAATTACGCCGAGCACGACAGTATCCGCTACGGCATCCTGCTGGGTTTTATAAACCCCATGCAAATCCCGTTCTGGATAATAACCGGCACCTACCTCATAACACATGAATGGATACTGACCGGCAATTTCGCCTTTGTTATATTCAGTCTGGGCTCGGCGGGCGGAGCGTTTTTATGCCTGTTGCTGTATGCCCGGTTCGCGCGGTATATACAAAGTAAATTCGCGTTGAGCACGAGGGTAATAAATACCGGTATCGCCATTTTGTTTTTCGCTTTCGCGGGATATCATGTGGTGAAAAGGGTTTATTTGGCTGTGGTGCCCGGGCATAAAATAGCTATAGCTGTGATGGTACTCCGTTAGAAAAGATCTGAATGGCTGCCGGCCCTTACCAATATGATCTCGTTTTCTTCTGTAATTTCGATCCATATAACCAATAAATCCCCCCTAACATGGCATTCCCAATTGTCTTTATAGTTTCCGAATAATTTATGAGCGCGAAATTTTGAAGGAAGACCTGCTGTACCTTTTGTGGCCAATTCGTTTTTGAGAAAACTATGAATAAGACCAAGGTCTTTTAAAGATCGCTTTTTGATCAGCTTTAGATCTTTTTCAAACCTATTGGTAAAACTTAAAGTGTACATTAAAGACTTTTGAAGAATAGATCAAGATTTTCGATCTTTTTGGTTTTTCCCGATCGGGCATCGGCAATAGCCCTTTTTGTAACGCTATTGAGTTGCGTATGTTCTTCAACAGCTTTAATAATTTTACCATTAAGCCTTTCCGCAAGCTTCTCGAACAAGTCCCGGTCTTTATCTGGTATTTGTATGGTTAAAGTTGTCATGACATTTTTAAGGAGATTTTATCCACAGCATTAATACAAAATTAGACAAATTTTTCTTAAAGTATGAATAGCGTGATACAATTTGAAGCTGGGTACATTATCGTGTAGATAATTACCACGCACAATCATTAACTTTGATAAAACCATACTGTAATGAAGATACCTATAGCAGTTGCCTTGATATTGTTTTCCTTTCTTTGGCTTGTAGGTATATCCATTTTCTACGGCGATAGTTTTATGACCTTTAGTCACATGATTTTATACTGTGGTATATGCTTGCTAATTATTGCCTTTGCGGTATTTCTAATCTATTCTCACAACCGGGATGGAAAGGCTTAATTTTACCATAATTGATAAAACAAATTCGATATTCGACATTCAAAATTCGATATTAAACCCTTTAACCCCGCTACCTTTTACTCCTCAAATTCCATATCCTCTCCGCTTTGCGGCCAATGAGCCAGAACGAAGCGGCCAGTATGGCGAAGAATAACGTTTTGTTGGTATTGTCCCAAAAGTATTCGAAGTATTTGGTGTAGATAAAAATAATAACGAAAGTTATGCCGAACTCGCGCGCTATATCGTCTTTGTTTTTTAATCCATACGCCAGGAAACCTATGGCGGTACAGGCCGAAATTATCCCCCAGTAAAACAAGCTGATCTGTTTTACCGGGTACCATTTGTTAAGGTCGCCATAGTTGCCAAATATGGTTAATAGCCAAAGCGACAAAAACAAATAAAGCAAGCCCACCACATAGGTGTATTCCCAGAAATGGGCAAACCATTTGCGGTTACGCAGTATATGGCAGGCGCTAACCAGCACCACACCAAAAAGCACAAACCGCAACGGATAATTCATGCCTAAAAAGTAATCGTGCCAGCGGGTTTGGTAGCCTGTTTCTGTGCCGAACCAGCTCCCCAGCGAAACAAGGGCGAACAGCCAGATCAGTTTCGAATTCATACGCCAGCCCAAAACCCCGTACACAAAAACCGAAAGTAAAAAAAGCAGCGAGTAATGGCCCGAACCATCGTCAAAAGTTTTGCCCAGGTAGGCAATACAACAGGCGGTAAACAACACGCCGGTAAAAATAACCGCCTCATTACTGAATATTTTTTCGGGGTGATGATATTCACGCCACCGGCCCCAGTAAAAAAGAAAGGCGGCCATCACTGCGGAAATAATACTGATGATAATATCGGGTGTATAATAGAGCTGCCTGAGCCAGTTGATAACAGCGTCGTTAGCTAT
>CAISKH010000222.1 GCA_903885865.1 uncultured Mucilaginibacter sp. | reverse complement strand
GTCAGTTTTGTTGATCGGTCATGTGCCTTCCATTCTTTATTTGCTATTAGCACCGGCGCGGCAAGCAAGCATACAACAGACGCAATTATTGCCGAATTTTTAGCGTCTACTTTTTTCCTGATTATTTCGGCAAGCGCTATTACCCCAAATCCTATCCATATAGCAAACGCGTAAAACGAGCCCACGTATGAGTAATCGCGTTCACGCGGTTGCACCCCGCCTTGATTAACATATAATATAATGCCGAGGCCCGTAAAAAACCATAACAAGCCTATTATCATTGCATCGCGTTTGTTTCGCTTAAAATGATAAAACATACCTAACAGGCCGATAGTTAAAGGCAGAGAATATAAAGGGGTGTAAGTATTATCGTGTATTAAAGAATCTGGCAAGTGCCTGCCGGCATCGAAAATACCCGATGTCCAGTTGCCATCCGTACTGGTCATGCTAGCCTGTCCGTCCATTTGGTTATAACGGCCGGCAAAATTCCATAAAAAATACCTGAAATACATTTGATACATCTGCCAGCTAAGCATAAAACTGATATTATCTTTAAAAGTAGGGGTTTGGTTGTCGGCTAATTGTAGCCAGTCTTTATAGAACTGGGGCTGCGAATCCTGTGAGTCACTGCTAAATATGCGGGGCAAAATAGTATTATGGTCATAAACCAAATCTTGTTTTTTTCCTACTGGTTCATATTTACTTTTACCTTTACGGTATATGGTAGCTCCTTCTACCTGATCGATCGCTTTTGCATCAAAGTATGGCCCGTACAATAGCGGGCTTGCTACGTATTGTTCGCGGTTTAAATACCTTACCAGTGTAAAAGCATCATCAGGATGCCAGTTATTCAAATCGGTATTAGCTTTAGCCCTGATAGGAATATAAGTAAAAGAGCTATAGCCGAAGTATATAAATGCCACACATACTAAAGCCAAATTAAGCGCAGGTTTATTTTTACGGATGCTGTAAATTATACCCCCAATTAATGCACTTATCAATAATAAAAGGAAAAAAATAGCCCCGGTGCCAAAGCCCAGGCCCAGCGTATTAACAAAAAAGAGTTCAAAGTACCCTACTCCTTTAACGGTATCCTGTATAATACCATATTGAACAAACAACAACGTTGCAATACCCGCCGCAAAGGCAATAAGCCCTTTTTTTATGGTAATGGTTTTAAAGCGCCTTAAATAATAAACCATTATAATAGCAGGTATGGCCAGCAGGCTCATTAAGTGTATACCTATTGATAAGCCAATAACATAGGCTATTAATACAAGCCATTTATCTGCTCCGGGTTCATCAGCATGCGCTTCCCATTTTAAAATGGCCCAAAAAACAATGGCTATGCAAAGTATTGATTGTGCAAATACAATGGTCTCTACTGCCGAAAACCAAAAGGTATCGGTATAAGCAAATGCAAGCGCGCCAACCAAACCTGCACCCATTATGAGTATAAGTTGTGATTGTTGTAGTGCTTCAGCTTTATTAAAAAACATCTTTTTTGATAATGCAGTAATGGTCCAGAACAAAAACATAATTGTTGCCCCGCTGGCCAGCGCGCTGCCCATATTTGTAAAATAGGCTACTTTGGTATTGTTGCCTAATGATAATAAAGAGAACACTTTACCAATCATGGCAAACAATGGATAACCCGGCTGATGGGATACCTGTAAGCGAAATGCACATGAAATAAATTCGCCGCAATCCCAGAAACTTACTGATGGCTCTAAGGTTAGAATGTAACTTATAGAGGCTATGGCAAAACAAAGCCAGCCTAACAGATTATTGATCTTGTTGTAGTGCATAAGGCGGGTGTAAATATTTTAACCTATTTACATCTACCAAGTTGGAGTTAATTTCTGTTAACTCCTTGTGCCTTAACATTTTTTAACAAAATTTAACTATTAACACCCCAATACGGACAAAAGCATACCAGGGTTTACTTATTGTATTTGGTCATTGTCAATTCAGTACCAATAGCAACAAAACTTTTTATCATTTCGATAGAGCGGTCTATCAATGCGGGCAGTTCAGGCTGTTCATCCTCATCAAATCCGTTTAAAACATAGTCAACCTGGCGGCCTTTCGGGAAGTTATCGCTAACGCCAAAACGCAGGCGGGCATAATTATTATGGCCCAGCGTAGCTTCAATATGTTTAAGTCCGTTATGTCCGGCAGCACTTCCCTGCGGCTTCAAACGCAAAGTACCTAAAGGCAAAGCAATATCATCAACCACCACCAGC
>CAISKH010000221.1 GCA_903885865.1 uncultured Mucilaginibacter sp. | reverse complement strand
GAAAGTGTTGCTAATAATATATAAATTTAAAACAAAAATAATACAATAAACACGCCCTTTAAATTATGCTTATGCATATACTATGTGCCGGTAAAGGAATCGAACCTTTCAAACAAAGGGGCATGAGCCCACGAAGCTACCACTGCTCAAACCGACAGGAGCGCAAAAAAGCAATTAGGAGTGCCGGTAAAGGAATCAAACCTTTCGATCAAAGAGCTACCACTGCTCAAACCGACATAATTGTGGAAATGCAATTCGCTAAATTGAGAAACTTATTTCCACACCCCCCATCCTCAAATGTGATCAGCATTTATAATGGGCGCACTAAAGCAATTCGGAACGAATTTTAACTATGGCTTTGCTAAACGAGCTGCTAATGTAATTAGCATTAACGTCGCAGACCCTAGTAAAATCAGACCTTTTATAAAAATATCATCCGTACTTTTTCCAATAAAAATATTATTTGCATCTTTTCCAATAAAAATTTCTTTTATTTTCGGGCTATTTACATTTACTTCCTCATACTCAGTAATCCGTGTATTTGTTTGTATATGCTGTAAATTAAGATCCGTGTATTTGTTTGTATATGCTGTAAATTAAGATCCGTGTATTTGTTTGTATATGCTGTAAATTAAGGTGTAAAGATATATCATCAACAGGCGATCACTTAGTGAAATCATCCTGAATTTGAATAGCTGATTGAATTACATTTCCTAAGGATAAATAATGATTCTGTACTACCTTAAATAAGGCATTAAATGATTCGATAAAAGCGTCGCATACCCATATATAACTATATATAACGCTAAGTGTTCCCCAAAATGCTTCCAGGCAAACTCAATCGAGGTTAAAATATATATAATAATATTTCGAAAACTAGGGACGTTTGCATAACAAAAGACTAACCCTAGTGTACAAAATAAATAGATAACTCAATTAAATACCGAAATTCCTAAAAATTTTAAATTTACATAATTAAACTTTGCGGTAATTAATAACTCTAGCTTAGGCAAATACGCACTTACAATACGTGCGGCCCGTTCTCCAATGCTCATTACGCTTTTTTCAAAAAAATTAATAAAGTTTTTCAATATAAAAATTATAATTAAATATCTACTTCATGAGGCGGTCCTCCCCCTTTGGTAGAAAAAACTGCTATAATCACTGCAACGGTTATGTATACCGTTGCTTTAAAAACCTTTCATTGCCAAGAAGCAGCTTTAAAAGGTTTATCGGGATTCTTTTCCACAATCAAGTTTGTTTTTGATTCTATTAACACATCTTCTAAAACAACTGTTTTTACTTCTACCGCTACCTCTACAACTTTAGGAATAGAAACAGGAGGTACCTCTACCTCTAAACTTGACTTAGGAATTGTTAATTCAAAAAGATAAGATATACCTTCTCAAATTATTGCAAAATATACAAATGTTCCGGCCATACAAATGATAAACGTTACTTGTGGGATTAACATCATATCTCTATTGAAAACTCAGATATATTTCAAAATTTCGGCCAAACGATACCTTTTCCATGCTTTCAATATCGCCGAAATTTTGAGGGTGTTTAACAATACCCATTCAGTTAAAGAGTGATCTTTTGTAAACAAAATTCTTATAAAATTCATAAAAAAACTCTTAGCGAACTCACTAAATTGCGCAATTAAGGGTTTTAAGTTAAAAAACAAAGCTTTAAATACTTTAGAGATTGTGTGCATATGCAGCGTAAAGGAATTAAACCTTTTAAAATATATTAACGCACCTAGCTGGACAAAAAAATTATAAAATATTAAAAATTTTAAACGTTATGGAAGTGAAAGTGTAGTCTAATTATGATTAAACTAAGGCATCGCCGATATTTTTTGAATGCTTTAATTATTGTGAAAATCTTTAT
>CAISKH010000220.1 GCA_903885865.1 uncultured Mucilaginibacter sp. | reverse complement strand
GAGATCATCGATAATTTAACTGCGCCCCTTATTGAAGCAGGAATATCCGTAGAAAAAGTACGGGTTAAATTAGTTGATGAACCAAAATTTCCGTGGACGGCCGATACATTTTTTAGCGTAATGCCCGATTGCCAGCTTGATGTGCCCGCCAAACTTGAACCTTTTGAACTAAAAGAATCAAAATACGATCTCATAATTTTAGGTTACCAGGCCTGGTTTTTATCGCCCAGCATTCCCTTTAATTCTTTAATGCAAACGCCCGGGTTGAAAGCTGTTTTAAAAAACACACCTGTTATAACTGTAACAGGCGCGCGCAATATGTGGCTCAGCGCCTTTGTACGGGTAAAAAAACTCATCCGCGCAGCGGAAGCAAAACTAGTAGGAAATATAGCTTTGGTTGATAAACACCCCAACCCGGTTAGCTTTGTTACCATCTTCCATTGGATGCTGCACGGAAAAAAAGACAGTTACCTAAACATTTTCCCCCCTCCCGGTGTTGCTGATGCAGACATTAAGCATACCAAAGTATTTGGTGAAAACGTTTTATCTCATCTTGAACATAGTAATTGGGAAGGTTTACAAAAGCAGTTAGATACCGAAAAAGCGGTGGTACTAAACTATAACCTCATGATAATTGAGGGTGTAGCAAGTAAGATATTTTCGGTTTGGGCCCGCATTATTGCCAAAAGAAAAAATAAACTGGTTTGGGTTAGGGCATTTAAATATTACCTTTTAATTGCTTTTTTTGTAGGCGCGCCAATTGTTATTACTATTGATGCGCTATTGTTCAGGTTTACTTCGCCGAATCGTATCAGGGCGAAGAAACAATATTATTTAAATTTAAATTGAGCCGTATGCCTGTTTATATTGTTAAGACATCATCCTTTTTACCGAATGAACCCGTTCCTAACGAGGATATGGAACTTTACCTGGGTTATATTAATGATAAACCATCAAAATCAAAAAGTATAGTACTGCGCAATAACGGCATAACTACCCGCTATTACGCTTTAACAAAAGGCGGAAAACCCACACATACCAATGCCGAAATGACAGCTTTAGCTGTAAAGGCCCTATTTAAAGACGATCCTGAAAAAATAAAGGATATTGAACTGCTATCATGCGGTACTTCCTCGCCCGACCAAATGATGCCATCACACGGAGTAATGACCCACGGCTGGCTGCCGGAGGCAGAAGCTATTGAGGTGGTTTCGCCATCAGGTGTATGCTGCGCGGGTATGCATTCGCTTAAATACGCCTATATGGCTATTAAAACCGGCGATGTTAAGCTGGCCGTAGCGACAGGTTCTGAACGGTTTTCGGGTTTACTGGTATCAGATGTATTTGAAGAAGAAGCACAAAAACTGAAAGAACTGACCGATAATCCTTTCATCGCTTTTCAAAAAGATTTTTTGAGGTGGATGTTATCAGACGGCGCCTCGGCATTTTTATTGAGCGATGAACCTAACAACGAAGGCTTGAGTTTGCGTATCGACTGGATAGAGGGTGTATCCTACGCCAATGAAATGGAAACCTGCATGTATATGGGCGGTGAAAAAGAGGCCGACGGAACATTAAGGGGCTTTATGGACTATACGCCGGAGGAGATCATGACCAAATCTATATTCAGTGTTAAGCAGGATATTAATTTATTGAGCGATAATATAGTGGCCCTGGGCGGTAAAAAAATAAGGGAGATATTTGAACGAAAAGGGCTTACATCGACAGATATAGATCATTTTTTACCGCATATCTCCAGCAACTTTTTTAAAAGTAAAATTTACGACCTGGTAGAAATATATGGCGGCGGTATCCCTTACGAAAAATGGTTCATTAACCTGTATACCGTAGGTAATGTGGGCGCAGCCTCTGTTTATTTAATGATTGATGAACTGTTTCATAGCGGTAAATTAAAAACGGGCGAAAAAATATTATTGCTGGTTCCCGAAAGCGCGCGTTTCTCGTATATGTATGCAATGCTTACGGTTTGTTAAAGAAGCCCCACCCAACCCTCCCCGGAAGGGAGGGCTTTAAAAAGCCTCAAGCGATGGGCAAGTCTCCCCTACCGCGGGAGATTTAGAGGGGGCTATATTAATATGAAAAAAGAAGATGTTCCGCAGGATCTTGGCGCTTTGGGTAAAATAACCAAGGAGGTTTGTTATGTTACGGATGAATCGGGAAAATATACCACACAACTTAGTGATGGATGGGATGTAAAAATAACCGCGCTTGATACCGCGTGGCAGGATGTTGAGGAGCGCATCGCGGCAACAAAACAGAAGGTATTGAATAAAGATGCCAGTCCGATACTGTTCTTTATGGAGAAGGGCTTAATGGATATAAAAATACTGGCCGGTTATACCGGCTTTTGGCAATGGCAGGTAAAGCGGCATTTGAGGCCGGAAGTATTCAATAAACTATCTGGTACAAAACTTCAAAAATATGCGGAAGTTTTTAACGTAAGTGTACACGACCTACAAACCATGACCGTTAATGAAGCTTGATTTTAACCACATACAGGCAGCGCACTGCGAAAACGGTGTAACCATGAGCCTGTTAAAAAATATTGGTGTTCAGCAAATTACCGAGCCGCTGGCGTTTGGCATTGGCGCTGGCTTATTTTTTGTATACATCCCTTTATTAAAAATTAATAACGGCCCTGTAATTGCCTTCCGCACCTTACCTGGGTTAATATTTAAAAGAACCTGCAAGGCATTAGGTATACCGGTTGTACGTAAAAAATTCCGATCGAAAGAAGCTGCTGAGGCTTTTTTGAATGAATGTTTAGCAGCGGGCCATCCCGTTGGTTGCCAGGTTGGGGTTTATTACCTGCCCTATTTCCCAAAAGAGTACCGTTTTCATTTTAACGCACATAACCTGATAGTTTACGGAACCGAGGATGGCAACTATATGGTTAGCGACCCCGTAATGGAGCATACCAGCACCTTAACTGCTTATGAATTGGAGCGGGTACGGTTTGCAAAAGGCGCTTTAGCACCCAACGGACAGTTATATTATCCTAAAGAAAATCAAATAGTTACCAATGATCAGCTAAAGAAAGGCATTATAAACGGGATAGATAAAAACGTACGCAGCATTTTATCTTTTGCAGGGCCAATAGCCGGTGTAAACGGAATAAGATTTACAGGTAACCGGATAAAAAAATGGCGCGATAGCTTAGGCTTGAAGCAGGCGGGTTTGTATTTGGCGCAACTGGTACGTATGCAGGAAGAAATAGGAACAGGCGGCGGCGGATTTCGCTATATTTACGGGGCGTTTTTGCAGGAGGCTCATGCTTATGTCCCTAATGATGAATTGTTGGAAATATCGAAAACATTCACAGCTTCAGGCGATTTATGGCGAACCGCGGCTGTACAAGCTGCGGGCATTTATAAGGGCCGAATAGGCAGCCAGGAAGATTTTAATATAATGGGCGATTATCTTTTAGAAATAGCCGAAATGGAAAAGAAAGCTTTTACAGCGTTAAAAAATATAAAATGGCGGTAAATGAATCCATTGCTGTAAGTATTGAGAATGTAGGGTTCCGTTATCCCGACAATGCGGATGTATCATTCTCTAACCTTAATTTGCAGATAGCAAAAGGCGAGCGCTTTGGTTTATTCGGCCCAAACGGCGCAGGTAAAACTACATTAATGAATTTGATGACCGGCGTACTTTCGGTTAATGAGGGCAGTATTAAATTATTAGGACAAAAAGTGGATGGCAAAGATAAAGCGGTAAACAAACTGTTTGGCTTTGTTCCGCAGGACCTTTCATTTTACCAGGAGCTCTCCCCCGCCGAAAACCTGGAGTTTTTTGGCGCCTGGGCAGGGTTGAATAAAACTGAAATAACCCAACAAACCGATGAACTGCTGCATATTTTAGGTTTGGAAGATGTACGTAATAAAGCGGTTGGCAAATTTTCGGGCGGTATGAAACGCCGGGTAAACCTGGCTATCGGCGTTATACATAACCCGCAGCTATTGTTTTTAGATGAACCTACCGTAGGCGTTGATGTACAAACCCGCCATGCCATTATTAGTTATCTGCGTAAACTCAATGAAAACGGCACCACGCTGATCTATACTTCGCACCAGTTGAGCGAGGCTGAGGACCTATGCGAACATATCGCGTTAATAGATCAAGGCAAAATAATTACACAGGGCAATATTAACGCGGTATTAAAAGAGCATAGCAATGAGAGCCTGGAAGAACTGTTTATTAACTTAACCGGCAAGGCCTACCGAAACTAATGTTTAAACTCTGGCTCTCCATAAAGAAAGACACACGGATACTGCTCCGCGATAAGGTGGGCATCCTGCTTATGTTTATTATGCCGGTGATTTTGGTGGTAGTGGTAACCAGCATTCAAAACAGCACTTTTGAACTGGTTAATAAAAACAAGCTATCCGTTTTAATTTGCAACCTGGATACCGGCAAAGTAAGCCGGCAATTAATTAGCGACCTGGATCATATTGGCCTGTTTAAAGTAACTATCCTACCCCAACAGAACAAAGAAACCCTGGCTGATGATATGCACAGCAAGGATGCGCTGTTAGGTATAGTTATACCGGCAGATTTCACCGCAAAAGTATCGGCGAAAGCCAAAAACGTATCAGACAAAGCCAGCGCCGAGTTTAGCGGGCAAGAGGATACCGTTAAAAAACAGGTGATAAATATCGGTCCGCTGATGGTTTATTATAACCCGGTATTACAGGAATCATTACGGTTTTCGGTACAGGGAGCCATACAAAGCGCATTACAATTGGTGGAGAGCCGCGAAACCTTAAGAACCCTCTATTACTCCACAAACGAAAAACCAATGCCCCAAAAGCTGGAAAACGAAATGCTGAGTAGTAACACCACTATCAATATGCTCCCGGTCTCCAAAGACGGTACACGCACCACACCCAATGCAAGTCAGCATAACGTGCCCGCGTGGACCATATTTGCTATGTTTTTCGTTATCATGTCGCTAGGCGGAAGCGTGGTTAGGGAAAAAATAAGTGGCAGTTTTATCCGCTTAAAAACTCTGCCCACCAACTATATGGTAGGCTTAATGTCCAAACAGCTTACCTATTTAGCCGTTACCCTGTTACAGGCTGTAG
>CAISKH010000219.1 GCA_903885865.1 uncultured Mucilaginibacter sp. | reverse complement strand
GTTTAATAGAAAGATGTCAACCTACCGAGGCAAACTATTCTATCGGATGATTCAGCAAGCAATGGTAACAACTCCAGTGCCGCTCAACGACATAATAACCCCTAAAAAACCACTCACCTAAAGCAGATAAGCAGTTAAAAAAATTTCCTTGCTTATCAAAACACACGTCGGCAGGACTAACAATTAATGCACAGGTAGCAGCCCCCCCATAGCCACCATGCCCTGATGATGTGGCAGTATCACTACCTGCAACCGACGTAATTATCCCGGTAAATTTGTCTATTTTTCGTACAAGACTTTGTTGGCATATTGATAAATTGCCTGTATCGTCGAAGTTAAGCCCTGCTGGAAAAGTTACCTCAGCACTTATAGCAGGACCGTTATCGCCAAGTAAAGGGCCCGCAACTCCCGTTCCCGCATAGGTTGTGATTATTTGAGCTTTCGTCAATTGCGGTAAAAACAACAATATGAAAATTACTTTTTTCATTTTTTACAGCAAACTTTTATGGTGCAATTCTTAAAGGTAATCCGGCTCCGATAGACGTATCAATATACACAACTCCGGATTGGAAATGACCCAATGGTGCAAAACCTGGATAGCTGCAATAACTTGTTGGCTTCAAATACAGGTTTTCTGTATGCAGCATATTATTGCAAACCGCCGTCACACTCTGCCCAAACACAGCAGCATATTGCAGGCTGGAAGGTATAAAATTGTTACACCCACCCATTATAGAGCTATAAGGGCCCTGTATCTCGTTGCAACCGCCGCTTATAAACATTAAAATTACTACCAGGGTTACTATTAAATCCTCCGCTAATGGTTGCCCCATTTTCATATTGCCCTTTTTGCATTTATAAAGTTATGTAATAATTTCAATGCACAAGTTGCTCAACAGTTCAGAATATGCCTCCTATTACCCTGCCTACCCTATAGACCTCAGTAAATACCCGTTTAAGAAAACCGATATCGAATTTCTGGCAGGTGCCCAGTTGCGCCTCTGGAAAGGGTTTTTCTTTAACCTTCGCTACCAGTATTCTATCCTGCCCATGCGCAGCAGCATACCCCCCTATATTGCCCGCTCCAAACAATACAACAATATGTGGACCGTCCGCCTCATGTACCTCCTCATGTAGCACACTGCCGTTTCAGTTAGTTATAACGCTGCCGGTTTTGGTACCCTGTGTTGCCTTACCCGGGCTGACATATTTTGCACACAAATGTTTTATTCGTAAACCATTAATTTGTAGAAAGCAAAGAATGGGTACCGTCAGAACACATCAGAATGAGAGCGAAAGTCTTTTCCTGACTCGCGAAAATCCAAAAAACACCTAATGCCATTCTCCTTATTCTCTAATTCTGAAAATGCTGATTCAGACATTCCCCCAATTGGCATAGTCTTTTTGACTCGCGAAAATCCCCAAAAAAATTCTCCTTATTCTGGGCAGGGGGGATTAGTTCAAAATATATTTGTTTTCAACTGGTATATAATGAAATAACAACTCATATAATACCATATTTTTTCTAATTCCACTTCTTCCTTCACATATAAAATTGCCGAATTTATCCATGCAGTAACAAATAGTTTCATCAGAATAAATATAGATTACCTTTAACCTTATGTCTAGATGCTTTTTAGATGCCTGTATAAATTTCCTGGCTGCATTTTCAAATTCATCAACATATTTTTTATTATTAACATGTAATATTTTAAGCAAGCCTGTTTTTTGAAATTGTCCTGTGAAACCGTCACAATCCACATCTTCACCAGTTAACACATTAAAATTAACATATGTTATCGTTATTCTTTCTAAAATATGCTCCTTGGCGGTAATACAATTTACATCAAAACAAAATAATAACACCCCCCAAAACATTAGCCTTATTTTCATAAAAGTATGATTCTTATTTTTGTTTATTATTCCTTTTTTGAATCTTTCGGTGGTTTGCTGTCTTGAGAAGGATGGTTAGGGACATCTGTTTTTTTGGCTTTGTCATCCATTTTCGGCTTGGAGGATATTACGACATTCTCCAAAGTCATTCCCATCATAGTCAACAAATATGTTCGGACTGTTTGCTGCAAAAGCATAGGGCGATATGTTCGGATGTTTATTAGCATGACCATCGGGTGCGGGGAAACGGGCTTCCCTCGGTCCATACCCCCATGCCCCGAAGTCTAAATGATTCCCCGTCCCCGCCCATTCATTATCTTTCATCTGCCCGTTAAACCCATAATGATACGCGTCCTCGCTACAAATATTTGTGAGGACATTCTGTGGAGCAAATGTGATACTATCTAACTTCAATGAATTAATCATTATTGTTTGAGCAGCAGCGTTTGTGTTTATTATATGTAAGCTAACAGAGCCGCCACGAGGTTCGCCTATAAAGTTAGCCGATTTTCGCAAATGAGAGAAATGCCTCTCGGTATGCAAGTTGGCTAGATAGATACAAGTTATGCTGACCTGTGTCAAAGCATACTCCCCAAGGATCATCCAATTCCGCACTTTTTGCAGGTCCACCATCGCCCGTCCCTCCTGGGTTTCTATCACCTGCAAATGTGTCAATAATGCTTGTTGTTACATCTACTCTGCGCACCTCACTATACCAATGATCTGCAATAAAAAAAACTGCTTATCTGCTTCGGTTGAGTTAAATTTGCGGTATGCCAGAAAGCTATCCGAAAGATTTCCAGGAGTTTCTTGTACAGTTCAAAACTGATGACGAT
>CAISKH010000218.1 GCA_903885865.1 uncultured Mucilaginibacter sp. | reverse complement strand
GCGATACCATGCCTTATACTTCGCTGAACGGGCATATGTACAGTTATTTCACCAAAGACGATTTTTTAGCGCTCAAACTTCCCGAAGCGGAACGTGTAAAATTCCTCGATAAATATAAAACCACCCTGGTACAGCAATACGGCATCGTTCAAAAAGAATATGTAACCGTTCCTGAAGGTTTGCTGGCAAATACAGAGGAATTGAAGCCGTATTTCGCTATGAGTTATCAATATACTGCCACTTTAAAGCCAAAGCCAACTACTAAAGGCAAGAAAAAAGATCAAAATTAAATGCGAGGCTATTTGTAACCAACGCCAAAATGATAGCTTTGTCAATATGAGATCAGCATTTATTATTCTAATATTAGCGCTTTTAAGCGTTCATGCTTATTCACAATCAAAAAATACGGTATCGCTTGTATATGGCGAAGCATCGTATGACGTAGCTATATGGGGCGTTATAGGAGATTTTGGATACAAACAAACAACGGGGAACATATACGGTTTAAATTATTCAAGAAATTTCACCAGGATGTTTTCTTTGGAGACTGGCCTAAATTATTCTAATAGTCAAGTAGTGGAAAGTTCTATAGTCGGGGGGATTGGCGAAATATACCACTATGGCACTATAAAAATGCTCTCGGTGCCGGCTATCGGGAAATTCACCTTCTTTAAGTATCTGTATGCCGATATAGGGTTAAACATTGATTTTCAAACCGATTATACCAGCAATTCACCTGCCCCCGATCAATCAGGTATTGGAATGGAAACAGGTGTGGGGGCTAAATATAGTTTTAGAAAGGTAATGCTATTTGTAAATCCGTTTTGGCAATTTCACTCGGTGATACGGTTTAACAAGGGCGAAAATTTTAACCTCTTAGATTCGGGTGTAAAGTTTGGAGTTGGGTATAGCTTCTGAAAACGATGATTTTCTGTTCAATTCTTTTACCTTTCAAAATATAAAAGTAAATAAATATATATGCCTGAAAATTCCCCGGTTAACGGTATTGATACTACGCCTCAGTTCCTGATAGAAATAAATGGTGAACCTATTAAAAGTTATTATCCTGTATTGGCTGTCAATACAATACATGAAATAAGCAACCAACCACGCGCCGAGATCACATTAATGGATGGCAGTGCAGCATTGGGCAGTTTTCCCATCAGCGATAGCACCGATTTTATGCCCGGCAATACAATAGTTATTTCGGCGGGTTATAGCGACAGCCGCCTTATAGAAATATTTTCGGGTACGGTAATGGGCCAGGCACTGCATATTCAAGAAAGTGAGGCGTATAAACTGGTAGTAACCTGCAAAGGCAAAAAAACAAAAACCGTGAAACCTGATCACAATAGCCCTGCTGTATTAAACATAGTGTTAGGTGATTCTATAAGGTCTTTTTATGCAGAATTAACCGCAGAGCAACAGGAAACAGCTGTAAAGGGCCATGTAAGTTTTATCGGCAATGCCGGTGTAAACATAGGCTGCATGATAGCATTAGGAAATGTAGGTACCCGCTTTAGCGGGAACAGGTATGTTACAGGTGTAACACATGAAATTGCAAACGGCGATTGGGCCACGACTGTTAAATTCGGGATATAAATAGTCTTTAAATTTAAAATCAAATGAAAATAGTTAAAGTAACTTATACTACCACCGCGGCATATGCCGAACAAAATCAAAGCAATATAAAGCAGGTGATGGCCGATCTGCAAAAAATAAACAACCCCGGCATTAATTATAATGCTTGTTTAAGCCCCGACGGCAAAACATTTGTCCATACCGCGTTTTTTAAAACAGACGAGGACCATAAAATGCTAAATGACTTACCTGCATTTATACATTTCCAGCGACAGCTTAAAGCAAATGGGTTTGAAGTCCCGCCAAAACAGGAACTGCTGAGTTTGGTTGGCAGTTCAACTCCTGTTTTTCGTTGATATTGCGTTAGTTAGTTTTATCACCCTCCAAATTCAGTTTTCATTATTGATGGTCTTGAACCCAATCGGGTAATATAACCGGGCAATATCATTTTTGAGCGTGACCGCGATCATTATTTTGCGGCTGTTGATTAAGCACTTTTACATGCAATAAAAGTTAATCGCAAAAATGAAAAAGATATTGATCCCTACTGACTTTTCAGCAAACGCGACACATGCTGCGGAGTATGGCTATAATTTGGCAAGCATATTAAAAGCGAATATAGTGCTATGCAATGCTTTTATAGTTCCGGCCGAAATGCCCCAGGCCGGCGTAATTGTATGGCCAATGGAAGAGTATGATATTATTGAAAAAGAAACTACAGATGAACTGCAGCAATTAAAAAACCGGCTGGAAAAAAAGGATAATTCAAGTTATAAACCACTAATTAGTTTGGTGAATGAAATTGGCGCTGTTACCGATGTTGTTGATGGTTTAATTAAACTCTATAACATTGATTTGATTGTAATGGGCACACATGGCACTAGCGGCCTCAGCACGCTATTATTGGGAAATCATAGCCGGAAAATGATCGATGCCACAACAAAGCCTTTATTACTCGTTCCGGCGCAAACAAAAATAACACCTGTAAAAAAAATAGCGTTTGCTACGGATTTTAAACATCCGCAGGATGACCTGGCGGCGATATATGCGCTGATACCATTTGCAAAGTTACTTGGCGCTGAAATATTGCTTACACATGTTTACAATGAGAAACATCATTCGCCGCAGTTTCAAAAATGGCTGGATGATTTATTAGTGGACCTGTCTAATAAGGCCGACTATCCCAATATTTACTATAGGATCGTAAAAAACAGCAACCCCGAAAACGGTCTTAGTTGGTTGTGTAAGCATGGGCAGGTAGATATGCTTGCCATGCTGCACCGGCCACATAATTTTTTCGACACCATTATACAAGGCAGCCATACTAAAAAAATGGCAGATCATATTTCTATCCCTTTATTAGTTTTCCCAACAAAAATTGTAAAATAATAATTTTATCGCCTAAACATCATGAAAACCATTGCAGTATTTACCGACTATTCTGAACAATCAGCACACGCAGCCCGGTTTGCCTTGCACCTCGCTAAAAAGATAAAAGCTAACGTACTTTTATATAATCTTTTTGTGGTTGCCGCGAAAAAGCACTTACAACCGCAATTAGCCTGGGCCGGGACAAGTATTGAGGATGAACAAAACTTTATGCAAAGAGACAACCTGGAGGTTTTTTGTTCCGAACTGGAAGACGAATTAAGGTTAAACAGCTTTCCGGGCGCGTATCTGCCCCAAATTTCCTATGAGTACTGCGATACTGAAATAGTTGATGTAATGACTTCGGTTATTGACAATAAGAATATCGCTTTTATAGTTATCGCTGCACAAGGCGAGGATGATATAGCCACTTTTATAATGAGGGAAAATTGCCAGAAAATTATTGATTGGTCAACCGTTCCGGTACTCATTGTACCGGAAAATACCGCAATCCACAATCCTGAAAAAATTGCATTTGCAGCCAACCTGGATGCTAATGATACCGATTATATCAACATGCTTACCGGTATTACTCAACAATTTTCGCCCGAAATAATGGTTACACATATTAATACAGATTACTCACAAAACGAATACGAAACAGCCGAGAATTTGCTGATAAAAAATATTTCCTATAAGGTTAATTATGGGCGTATTTATTACAGGAGCACCTCGACAAATAATATAAAAAATGGTTGGGAATGGCTCAATAAAAATAAAAAGTGCGACCTGTTAGCTATGGTTCAACAGCCACAATTTGTGTTAAAAAAGTTTTTTAAATTGGCAAGCACCCCGCACATAACCTATCATCTTACTATTCCGATTTTGATCTTTCCTGCAATAATTTAAACTTACTATTTAAGTATGAGCAAAATACCCGGCTTGTTAATAGTAATGTTCTTTGGCGTCCACTACCCCGACCTTTGCTAAACATGCCGACTGTGTTATTGAAATGATAGACGGCAGAATTATATAAGCGTGCTGTTTAGTTTATTT
>CAISKH010000217.1 GCA_903885865.1 uncultured Mucilaginibacter sp. | reverse complement strand
TACTGATGAAATTGATAAAGAAAGTATACAATTGTATAGTATGTGTTGTACAATCAGACGAAAATTGAAAAGCGTTCGTCCATAGCCCCTTCTAAACCCGCCTGCCGGCAGGCAGGTTTAGAAGGGGCTATACGATTTTCATTCGCTAAAAACCGGGTATTTCTGTACTTTTGGCGGTCATGAAAAACCTTAAAAGAATACACACCCGTTTTTACCGGTATAGTGTAGCTTTCTTTTTCTTACTGGTTTGGCCCATTTTGTATTTCCTTGCCCGTAAAAGGGACCGGTATAAGTATATTGACCGTTTCAGAAAACTGATAATTTTTTTAAGCACCACCATTTCCGGTATATTTTTCAGGTTTAAGTATGAAACCCCGATTGATTGGACACGTACTTATATTATATGCTCAAATCATACCTCAAACCTCGATGTTTCGGCTATGAGCATGGCTGTAAAAAACAAACTCTGTTTTATGGGTAAAGAGGAACTGCTGGACAATTTGGTATTGGGTTATTTTTTCAGGACCATTGATATTACTGTAAACCGCGAAAGTAAAATGTCAGCGTTCAGGGCTTTTAAGCAAGCTGCAGACAGGCTGATCCAGGGTACATCAGTGGTTATATTCCCCGAGGGTAAAATACCCGATGATTATCCGCCCCGGTTAAATGAGTTTAAAAATGGCCCGTTCAAGCTGGCAATTGAGTTAAAGGTCCCTATTATACCGGTAACCTCATTAAATACCTGGCAAATATTATGGGATACCGGCACCGAATATGGCAGCAAACCGGGTATTTGTAATATATTTGTACACCGGCCCATTGAAACGGCACACTTAACGCTGGATGATGCCGACAAGCTGCGTGATGAGGTGTACGGCATTATAAAACAAAAATTTGAACAAGCATGAATATTGACAGTGAAACTGTAGAAAAGATAGCCCATCTGGCCCGGTTAGAGCTTGCTGAAGATGAAAAGCAGGAAATGATTGGCGACATGAACAAAATATTGGGCTTTATGGAAAAACTGAATGAGATAGATACCACGGGTGTTGAGCCTTTGATCTACCTTTCAAATGAAGTAAATGTTTTCAGGGAGGATGTAGTGAAACAGGAGATAACCCACGAAGAAGCTTTGCTGAACGCCCCTAAACATGATTATAAATACTTTTTGGTGGCGAAAGTTATAGGGTAAATAGTATCGGCCTAAACGCCAAAACATCTTCATAAATGAAACGACTGGCTTTTACATTTATAGTAATTCTTGTTATTATTTACAATGTACAGGCCCAATTAAAGATTACAAAAACCTATTCTCCAAACGGTCAATTTTATATTAAATGTATCCCTTACGATGATCAGGAGCCATCATTAAGGGGCGTGTCGTATGTTTATAACAAAGATGATAAATTGTTATACACCCTAAACCGCGGTTTTAACGGAATTAGTGATGTTAAAAATTTTGTTTGCATCAGCAATGACGGAAAAACAATAGTGTACGCCATTATAACCGGCGCTAATGAAAATGTTGATGGATTGAAGAGTGTTTCGATTTATAGGAAAACTAAATTGGTAAAAAGCTTTACCCTATCAGAAATTACAAGTTGCGACCTGCAAGTTGAAAGGTGTTATTTGATGTATACAAATTATGATAAGGTAATAGACCGGGGCAAAAGCAATTGGTATACCCCAGGTAATAAAAAAGTTTTTAGAGATGGTGTATCGGAGCAGGAAAAGTTTTTAAACGATTATGCCGTATTTACAACTAACGATAGCCTTTACATCACCGATCCTAAAAAAGTGGTTCATGTTATTGACCTGAAAACATTCGCAATCAGACCGGGTAGTAATTTTAATGACATATACCCCCGGTTAAAAAATATAGCACAAAAGGGCATTACGGATTTTCAGGTATTTAAAACGCCTTATGCCCCCGATGCAAGCTACTTTCCTAATTTATTTAACAACGACACGACGGGTGTTGAACTTGCAAAATATATCGGGATGAAAGCAGAGCGGCTTGGCCCTGATTATTTTAAATATAAAGTTTACAAAGTGCGTATTGAGGCATACATTTCAAGAAACGGAAATATCGAAATTCTTAATTTGGATGCTGATAAGCCCCTGCCGCTTGACAGTATTAAACTTTTTTTTAGTACCCATAAATACAATGTTAGCTTTTTACCTAAAGAATTTGATAAGTGGTATTTTAACCAATTCTTTTGGGGATTCAGAAACGTATCTGATGAGAAAGCGCTACAGGAAAAACAAGAAGATATTAGACTAAGGGCGCTTGAGAGGGAAAGGAGGCTAACACTTGACAGTATTGATCATGTGTACATTCCGAAAAATCTAACGGAATGTTTTATTCAATTAGATAAACAATTGCCAATAATAACTAAGAATGAAATGCGCTCATTAAAAGGAAAAAATGATATGATAGCTTATCATTTTAGTTTAGGTATGTGGATACGGAAT
>CAISKH010000216.1 GCA_903885865.1 uncultured Mucilaginibacter sp. | reverse complement strand
TGACCACACAAGCCATCCATCGCGTAGCAAAAAACACAGGCATACTTTACCTGCGCATGGCTATTACCGTTTTTATTTCACTCTATGCAACGCGGCTAACCTTAACCGCCTTAGGCATAGAAGATTTTGGCTTGTACAATTTAGTCGGTGGCGTTATTTCCATGCTGGGTTTTTTAAACGCCTCCATGGCTTCTGCTAGCCAACGCTTTATGTCTTTTGCCCAAGGTGAAGGTGATCTTGATAAGATCAAACGCATCTTTAACATGAGCACCTTACTCCACCTTGGCATTGCCATGGCCGTAGTTATTGTCTTTGAAATAGCCGGTTATTTCTTCTTTAACGGCCTACTGAATATAGAACCTAACCGCCTACCCATAGCAAAATTGGTTTACCAATTTATGGTCGCCAGCACCTTATTTACCATCATCTCAGTACCTTACGAAGCCGTCATCACCTCGCATGAAAATATGCTCTTTTACGCCATACTGGGCATCATAGAATCCGTACTAAAATTAGCCATAGCACTTTACATCACCTACGGCACGCTGCTGTTACCCACAGGCCTATCGATTACATCAGAAGACCTAACTATTACTTACAGCCTGTTTGATAATTTAGTTATATATGGCTTATTAATGGCGCTGTTAACCATTTTAATGCTGTTAGTTAAACGGTTTTATTGCCACAAAAAATATCCTGAATGTGAAATCAGCTTTAAAAAACACTACGACAAAAACTTGCTTAAGCAAATATCAGGGTTTGCGGGTTGGTCTTTTTTAGGCACTTCCAGCAGCATGATTGCTAATTACGGACAAGGCCTGGTGTTGAATATGTTTTTTGGCACATCTGTTAATGCAGCACAAGGGATTGCTAACCAGATAAGTGGACAATTAGGCGTTTTTTCTAATACCCTAATGAAAGCACTAAACCCCATGATAGATAAAAGTGAAGGTGCTGGCGACCGCAGCTTAATGCTAAAAGCCACTATGATGGGCAGTAAAGTTTCATTCTTCTTAATGATGGCATTACATATCCCTATGATAATCGAAATGCCCTGTGTTCTTAAATTATGGCTTAAAAGCGTACCAGAATTTGCTGTAATATTTTGCCAGTTGTTATTGATCCGAAATTTGATTGAGCAATTATTTATCCCATTAAACTCTGCTATATCAGCGGTAGGTAATATAAGATATTTTCAGATAAGCACTTCAATAATATCTTTTCTTCCATTGATTATCACTTATGTTTTATTTGATTTCGGGTATCCGCCTTATTCCCTATATATCATTTTCATCACCTATTCGGTAATAATTGCAACCATTACTGTTTATTACTCCAAAAAACATTGCCAATTATCACTAACAGAATTCATTAGTAATGTATTGGTGCGCTGTTTCTTTGCATTTATATCGATATTTATACTTTCATTAATTCCACACTTTTTAATCGAATCAAATTTTATTCGTCTTATAGCAGTTGCGCTTACAAGTATTTTTAGTTATCTGATTATCGTTTTTTTTATAGGCTTCTCAGTGAATGAGAGATTGAGAGTAAAACAAAGCGGTCTCTTACTAAGAAAAAAGCTTGGGATTACACATTTTTAATTCTGATTAAAAATAAAGTTAAAAACTAAATAAAGGTTTTATAGCAATTTATGACAACAAACTACTCAATTCTAATCAATACCACCGACAGCTTTGAAGATTGCTGGATTCCTTTTTTCACATTATTTAAAAAATTTTGGCCTGATTACCTTGGCAAAATTTATCTAAATACAGAAACCAAGATTTTCACATTTCCGGGCTTAAATATTATTTCACTACAAAATAATACAAAGACACCTGATATCAGACCCACATGGAGTGAATGTCTAATCAGAGCTTTAAGCAGCATAGATGATGAAGTTATTTTGTATATGCAAGAGGATTATTTTTTAAAAGATAGCGTAAAAAATGACCTTGTTGAAAAATATGTGCACATGATGCAAGAAAACTTAGTCATGCATTGTATTCATCTGACAGATCAGGCAGTTATACCTAACCAAAAATCAAAACAATTTTCAGGTCTTTATACTGTAGCCTTAAAACAACGCTATCGAATTAGTTGCCAAACAGCTTTGTGGCGCAAAGAAACCTTGAAAAGTTATTTAAGAGCACATGAAAATGCTTGGGAATTTGAAGAATTTGGCTCTAAACGCACCAGCATCGCAAACGATGACTTTTATGTGGTTGATAAGGCTTGGGTTAAGTTAAATGAATTTGAAATAATTCCTTATATTTTTACAGGCATCATTCAAGGCAAATGGTATGAGGAAACCGTACCGCTGTTTGCAAAACACAATATACAGGTTGATTATTCAAAAAGAGGCTTTGTTAAAGACGCAAAACCTAAACCACTGAGTAAAAAGATTAAAGATAAGTGGAAAAAGTTACCTGTCATACTAAAACATTATTTAGAGAGTTTAAACAATTAAATTTATTTTCTTAAATTGTCTTTTTACTGAAGAAAAACTGCATATATTGATGTGGCATCAATTAATCAAATACAAATGAATAAAATATCCATAAACACTCTAAAGATTTTAAAAAGACTTCATGCGATTACTCAGCCAGAAGCATCAAATTTTGGTCGTAATTGGAAGATGTTTCCTAATAAAGAATATGCATCTAATCTGATTTCACAATCGTTGCTTTCAAATAAGCCAACAATGATTGCTAGGTTGGGTGCAAATGAATTGACTTGCATGGTTAACTATCTTGGGGTAACACAACCGGAGAAATATAAAAGTATTAAAGGCTATGTTTCAAATCAAAAACCTCCGTGGTGGTGGAATTCATCAACAATTAGTCAAATGCAAAAAGGGGCTGGTTTTTTTCCAACCCGTAAAGATAAGATTGAGAAATTTTGCGAATTGATGATTACTGATTTAGCTAATGTAGATATTCTTGGCTCATGGCTGAAAGAAGAGTCATTTTTTGCTGAAGAATTGTTACATGCAAAAAAAGTTATGCTAGAAGACCTAGAACCTTTTTTTACACCAAACCCTTGGACTAAGGCTTTAGAAAATAAAAAAGTATTAGTTGTGCACCCTTTCTCAGAAACGATTAAAAGCCAATATCAACAAAGAGAAAAACTTTTCGATAATGGACTGTTACCAGCATTTGATTTAGAAGTGATACCCGCCGTACAAAGTATTGCAGGTCAAAAAACAGAGTTTGAAGATTGGTTTGCGGCCCTCGATTCAATGAAAGAACAAATCGCCAAGCGCAATTTTGATGTTTGCATCTTGGGTTGCGGAGCTTATGGCTTTCCCTTAGCCTCGTTTGTGAAAAACATGGGTAAGCAATCCATACATATAGGTGGAGCGTCTCAGTTATTGTTTGGAATAAAAGGTAAGCGATGGGAACAATTTATTGTTTATCCGTATACCAATCTTTTTAATGAATATTGGGTACGACCTAATCAAAATGAAACACCTCAAAAATCAAACTCCGTGGAGAGTGGTTGTTATTGGTAGTAATAGGTTTTTTGCTAGTAATCTTCATTACAAATACATTTCTAATATGCTAATCAATAAATTATTAAGAATACTATTATTGCCTTTAGGTTTGCTAATTAAGCTCAAAGAACTCGCTGTTGAGGGTGCAAGAGACCTTCACAATTCATTGAGATTTAAGGGTTCTTTGATTGACCGAAAGTGTTGTATCAACCCAACATCGAAAATTGAACATAGCTGCCATATACTAGAAAACTGTCTAATTTTAAATAGCACCATAAATTCATACAGCTATGTAGGCAAGAACGCAATCATACAGAATGCCACTATTGCTTCGTTTTGCTCGATTGCGAATGATGTATTTATTGGTTTGGGTGCACACCCTATAGAGAATTTTTCAACTTCACCTATTTTTTACCGAATAAATAACCCCCTTAATATAAAGTTGATCGATGTAGACTCGGGATTTAATGAATACCAATCAATTGAAATTGGCAATGATGTTTGGATTGGTGCAAGAGCAATAGTCATGGATGGAGTCAAGATTAACGATGGTGCAATAATTGCGGCTGGAGCGGTAGTGACAAAAGATATTCCTGCTTATGCAATTGTCGGTGGCATACCTGCAAAAGTTATACGCTATAGATTTTCGCCAGAAAAAATTGAAGAACTGCTAAAGTTACAATGGTGGGCATGGCCGTTAAATGAAATACACAAACGAAGTCAGGAATTAAATCGACTATGATTAAAATAACCTTAAGTAATCGCTTGTACAGTTGTTACTGAGATATTCCATTCTAAGTAATATTGATGTGGAATACAGTCAAATTAAATAAACAATAAATCACAAATGAATAAAAAACAACAAGCGATAAAAAATATCACCTACACTCTTTTACCGATAAGCATATACACCATATTACCGTACCCAAGTACACTAGGTAATGTTATAACACTCATTAATATCGTTGTAATTTGGTGGTTAATAATAGCTGTTGTATTTTTAATCTTTTTTTCATCTATCAAGCTTTTATCTGATAAAGCAGATAGGGATTTATTACTTACCGTAAAATTATATTTATTTTGGAATTTTTTTAGCCTTGTCCGTGGCTGCTTTATTGCTGAAAATTATTGGGATTGGAAAGGCTTGGTTTATAACTCAATGGGGCTATTGTTACCCGTAATCGCTTATATAGTTTGTAAGCCAACAGTGATTCAAGCCTTGTACAGCTATTATATAAAATACATCCTCCCTCTTTTTATCATATTTATTCCTTTTATATCTAATGATGCCTATGGCTATTATTTAATGCCTATTGGTTATCTTTTGCTATTTCTTCCCTCTCTTACTAGGAACTGGAAAATAATTGTTTTAACCTTGACCGTTTTTGTAGTCCTCGCTGACTTAGGGGCGCGTAGCAACGTTATTAAATTTACTGTACCGATTGTTTTTAGCTTAATTTATTACTTAAGAGGAATACTATCAACTTCAATCATGGAATCGGCGCGTAAGCTATTAATTATACTGCCTATTTTATTATTTTCTTTAGCTATAGCCGATGTTTTTAATATTTATAAAATGGACGATTATATTCATTCTGAGTCCTCAACAACCAAACAAAATGAATTTGGTGAAAGTGTTGATGAGGATCTTAAAGCCGATACTCGTACCTTTATATATGTTGAAGTTTTAGAAACAGCAAATAAATATAATGAATGGTGGGTAGGTCGAAGTCCAGCCAGGGGCTATGAAAGCCAGTGGTTTGGTGATGAGGATGATACTGGCCGTGGGGAACGCCGATCTAATGAAGTATCTATTCTAAACATATTCACATGGAGTGGGCTTATCGGTGTTGTTCTTTATTGTATTGTGTTTTACAAGGCTTCTTATTTAGCTGTCCAGCACTCGAATAATATTTATATAAAAATAGTGGGCTTATTTGTCACCTTTCGCTGGCTATATGCTTGGATTGAAGATTTTAATGTCCTTTCTTTAAACTATATGTTTCTTTGGCTAATGATAGGCATGTGTTTTTCTAAATCATTTAGAGCTATGACTAATAAAGAATTTGAATACTGGGTACAAGGCATTTTTGATAAAAGACTGAGGGCAAAATGAAAACAATCGCCACCCTAATAACTTGCCATAACCGTAAAGATAAAACCTTAGCCTGCCTAGAAGCACTTTTTAACAGTAGTTTACTTGAGGGTTATTCGCTAGAGGTGTTTCTGGTAGACGATGGCAGTACCGATGGTACAGCTAGTGTTGTAAAAGAAAATTACCCGCAAGTCAACATCATCATGGGTAATGGCAATCTGTTTTGGACGCGAGGCATGCACAAGGCATGGCAAACAGCCCTACAAAACAAAGATTATGATTACTATTATTGGCTAAATGACGATACGTATATTTTCAAAAACAATTTAACGCAGATGTTATCGGCAGCCGATGCTACCGAACATAAAGCTATCATTGTTGCTGCCAGCTGTTCAGAGCTTAGCGGTGAGTTAACTTATTCTGGTTTTTTAGCGACAGGTGAATTAATTGCACCTACAGATACATTACGACAAGCTCATAACTTCCATGGTAATTGTGTGTTAATACCAAAGTATGTTTATCAACAAGTAGGCACTATTGATCCTTTGTTTCATCATGCAATTGGTGATATGGATTACGGCCTTAGAGCGGCACAAAAAGATATAAAGTCCTTAATAGCGCCAGGATTTTTGGCTTATTGTGAAGCACATGATAGCTTGCCGCAATGGTGCTTGGCCGCAGTGCCATTGAGCAAAAGAATCCGCTCTTTATATTCACCTTTGGGTAATAACCAGCCTTATTATTATTCTCGTTTTGTCTTACGTCATTATGGTCTGTTAATTACCTTTAAATGTTTAATTTCTATGCATGTGAGATTATTCTTTCCAACGTTATGGGGAAAATTAAAGCACTAATGCATTGATTAATTTGAAATTTTATAAATGAGACTCTCGCCCATGAACCTAAATAATTTTTTAAAAAAAACACCTTACTTTAAGCCAATATTCAGTGATGGTATCCATTCAGAAATGATACGAGCAGAGTTACTGGAAAATAAACCATCAATGATTGCTAGGTTTGGTTCCTCTGAGATTGTTGGCACCTTATATCCATCAATGCCATCCAGTATTAAATTATTAATACGTGATAATCTTTTTAAAAAACTCAGAAACAATGCTGGTTTTTTTTCAGTATCACCCGATAGCATCAATGAATTTTCCAATTTAATGATCAACGATATGAAGCTTTTGGATATCCTTGTTTCATCACGTTATGAAGAAAAATTTCTAGTAAAAAATTTCCCTGAAGCACCACGGATAGAATTTACAGCCTTAGAACCCTATTATTCTAAAAATCCTTGGTCTGAGGTTTTGGAAGGCCTTAAAGTGCTGGTGGTACATCCATTTAATACAACCATAGAACGCCAGTACCATCAGAACAGGGCGTTGATTTTTAAAGACCAACGAGTACTTCCTCAATTTAAATCGCTAGAAACAGTTAAGGCAGTACAATCTATTGCAGGCAGTAAAAGTGAATTTAATAACTGGTTTGACGCGCTGGATTCGATGAAAGCGGCTATTGATGCTAAGGATTATGATGTCGCTATTATCGGCTGTGGCGCTTATGGATTTCCCTTGGCAGCCCATGTGAAACGTAGCGGTAAAAAAGCCATTCATTTAGGTGGTGCTACGCAAATTCTCTTCGGTATTAAGGGAAAGCGCTGGGATGAGCATCCAATAATATCTTCTTTTTATAATGATCATTGGGTAAGACCTGCCCCTGAAGATGTGCCGATCGATGCCAATAAAGTTGAAAACGGTTGTTATTGGTAAATAACACTAAGATGAATGAAAATAATCTAGGCCTTAATAAATCGCTACGCTTGGCCATAGTCACCAATATGCCCGCCCCTTACCGCATTCCAATTTTTCAGCAATTGACTCAGCACTATGGTAACGAAAACTTTAAAGTTTTTTTTTGTACTGTAAAAGAAGGTAATCGTGACTGGGTGTTGGATCTAAAGGGTTTTGACTATGAGTATCTTAAAAATAAGACACTCACTTGGAAAAAAAGATTTATCCATTTTAATTTTGATGTTTTTAGCCCATTAAGAAAATTTAATCCAGATGTGATCATTACCACCGGTTTTAATCCTACCTTTATATTTGCTTTTGGCTATGCGATGTTTTATAAAAAAATCCATATACCCATGACAGATGGCACATTGGAGTCTGAAAAAACACTGGGTGTTATTCATCGTATCGTTCGCCGTGTCATTTATGCGCATTCTAATGCCTTTATAGGTGCAAGCCTGGGCTCATTCTGTCTTTATGATAGCTATGGCATTAACCGTGCCTCAGTATTTATATCGCATTTATGCGCTAACAACTCTGAATTTCACCCGTTAGACTCAGGCAAACAGACTTTTGATTTAATGTTTTCGGGACGTTTTTCACCTGAAAAAAATCCTTTGTTTGCTATAGAGGTTGCTGTGGGCGTGGCCAAACTTTTAAAGCGTAAAGTTTCGCTTATAATGCTGGGCGCTGGACCATTACTTGAGGAAGCAAAGCTCTATGCCACTACGAAGGAAGATTTTGTTGAAGTTATTTTTCTTGGTTTTCTGCAACAAGATGTCTTGCCCCAAGTTTATTGCTCTGCCAAAGTTTTTTTGTTTCCTTCGTCTTGGGATCCTTGGGGTGTAGTCGCTAATGAAGCTTGTGCCGCAGGTCAGGCTGTATTAATTAGTCCACATGCAGGTGCGGCTAATGATCTAATTATTCATGGAGAAAACGGCTATGTATTGGATCTCAATCTAGCATCATGGGTTGCGCATGCCTCTGAGTTACTCAGTAACGAGGAGTTACGCTTTCAACTCGCGATGAACGGCTTATCGAAAGTGCAGGCATATAATTATGAATCAGCCGCTAACGGAATTATTGATGCCGTTTCTTCAGTTTACCCTTTATTAGAACAATCATGACACTCATAAAAACGATCCTTGCCGCCCTTAGGCGAGCACAAACTTGGCTTGCAGTGGCAGGTAAGTCGTCTTATCTATTTTATGGAAGAGACTTGCATGTGGGCAAAGGCACAACTCTTTGGGCACCTAAACGCTTAACTATTGGTGATTGTGTCTATATCGGTAAACAAGTGCATATAGAAGCTAATTGTTCTATTGGCAATTTCTGTCTCATTGCTAATCGGGTAGCTATTATTGGTCGACATGATCACGATTTTTCTGCGGTGGGTTATCCTGTTCGCTTTGCCCCTTGGGTAGCAAGCCAAACATTACCCAGTCCATTTGCTAATGAAGTTGCTGTGATTGAAGATGACGTTTGGTTGGGTTACGGGGCTATTGTGTTAACAGGTGTTGTTATTGGTAAGGGTGCGATTGTGGCGGCTGGTAGTGTTGTAACCCGTGACATACCCGCCTATTCCATTGCAGCAGGTGTTCCAGCTAAAGTAGTTGGGCAAAGATTTGATGATGCTGAGCTAATTGTAAAACATGAGCAAGCCATTAATGAGGGTCGATTTATTTTTTCAGAGAAGGGTTATGATTATTGCATCATTGAACCCAGTTCAAAGGATATTTGAGTTTGAATAAAGTTATTATTCTTCAACATCGCTTATTGCATTATAGGCTAGGTTTGTTTGAGCTATTACGCGAGCGCTGTCTTGCTCGTGGCATTGAATTGCATCTAGTGCACGGCCAACCAACACGGCGCGAATTAGTTAAAAATGATGTAGGCACCCTACCCTGGGCTGATGTTGTAAAAAATCGCTATTGGGAAATTGGTGAACGTGATTGGTTATGGCAGCCCTTACCTAAGCATTTGCATGATGCTGATTTGGTAATAGTGATGCAAGAAAGTCGGTTACTATCTAATTATGTTTTATTATTAAGTCGCTTATGGTCTAAACGTAAATTAGGTTATTGGGGCCATGGTATCAATTTTCAAAGTGATGCCCCTAATGGATTGAGGGAGCAATGGAAAACCTTATTACTTAAAAAGGTAGATTGGTGGTTTGCTTATACGCAAATGACTGTTGATATTTTAATTAAAGCAGGTTATTCCGCTAATCAAATAACGTGTCTGAATAATGCTATTGATACCGGTGCTTTTAAGCAGGCATTAGCAACGGTATCTGATGCTGATTTGGCGCTTGAGCGAAACGCTCTCGGTATTGCTAGCACTGCGCCGGTTGGTATTTTTTGTGGTTCTTTGTATCCCGATAAAAAATTAGAATTTTTAATTGCGTCTATAGACATCATTCATCATAAATCTCCAGAGTTTCATTGTCTTGTTTTAGGTGATGGCCCATCCATGCCTTATATGCGTGAGGCCTCTATTTCACGGCCTTGGCTACACTTATTAGGCGTGACTAAAGGTACGCAGAAAGCCTTGTATTTTCGTATGGCAGATTTTATGTTAAATCCCGGCTTAGTGGGCTTACATATTGTGGATGCTTTTTGTGCCGGATTGGTTATGGCAACAACCTCCGGTGCAAGGCATAGCCCCGAAATTGCTTATCTGCAAGCAGGGATCAACGGCATTATGACAGGCGATAATGTCGAAGACTATGCCTTAGCAATTTTAGCGTTGATGGCAGATCAAAATTTATTAGAGACTTATAAAAATGCTGCGCTTGCTAGTGCTGACATTTATACCTTAAATAATATGGTAGAGCAGTTTGTTAATGGGATTAGTCGATGTTTGGCGGTTTAAACATTAACAGCGTCGTGCTCTTAAGGCCATGACTGTTTTTTTAGAGAAAGGTGTATTTAGCAATCAAGTTGGGTTGCGAAAAGCACGCAGCCCAACCTACCGAACTATTTTACTCACCAAAATTATTTTGCATTTTGCAGTGCTTTCGCAAGAAGATCAAC
>CAISKH010000215.1 GCA_903885865.1 uncultured Mucilaginibacter sp. | reverse complement strand
TGTTGATCCAATTTTTTTTCTGATAGGAGGGATAAAACCTTATCTTTTATTTCAAAATCACGCTTTAAGCCCTCCAGGTCGCGTTCTTCGGTGGGCAATGAAGCTATTTGCGCATTTACCGGTATATGTTGATTTTGCAGGTAGTTTATTTTACTTTCTATTAATTGACGCGACCGTTCAATGCTGTTTGCCGCGTTTGTTTTAATTTGAAATATCTGCTGGGTTACATTTGTTATTTGTGGTGAACCCGGAGTATATTTTTTTGATAAGAGGTTTTTTGAATCAAGTTCATCATTAAGTTTAGCAATAAAACCACTAAGCTGAGGGTCAATCTCGCCGCCTACAGTAAAATTTGTATTTATATTATATCTTCCGTCATCTATATCCTTTTTAAGCTGGTTGAGATTGATGAGTTCAATTTTTAATACTGATATTTGTGACTCCACGTCTTTTGACTTGCCCATTGCAAGTTCTGTTGCCGAACCAACATCTATTATTTTTTTTTCCTGTTTATACTGCTGTATCTTGTTTCCCGATGCTCTAACACTGCTTGAAAGTGTATCTAACCGGGAGTCGATAAATTTGATCATTTGCGTTGCCGATTGCTTAAGCCTGTTGGCATCATAAATGAGGTATTCATCCATTACAGCATTTAAAGCATCGGCAGCAAACTGGGGATTAGCATCGGTTAGGGTTAATGCTAAAAGGTTTGAGTTTTTAGCCGTTTCTGTAGTTTTCAGCCCACCGCTTATCCTTCCAACAAAATCTGCCGGTGTATTAAGTTTAAATAAATATGAAGCTGTACCTTCTTTGTATTTTATGCTGAAGGATGTAGGCCCGATTGTAAAAGGTATGCCATAATTATATATATTTTTAATGTCCCGTCGTCCTTCTTTATAACTTATACTAAACGAGGTTCTATTTATAGGTTTGAAAGTAACCTCGTCATGAAAATAATTTAAACTGTCAAATTTAACGGTTTGAATATCCAGCTTTTTTTCGGGATATAAATCATTTGTACGGCCAAAAACCTGGCCCACTACATAAAAACTAAACCGATAGTCGAGACGCTTCACTGCCTCTAATAAAAGCGGGTTGCTTCGCAATACTATTTGTTCGCTTTGAGCCCTTGACATACTGCTCCTGTCAGTAGCGCCGGGTATACCTACCAGGTCTGATATGGCAGATTTTTTTTCCTCAAACTTCATCATTGCTGTTGATGATTCATACGTTCTTGGCACATACCATAAATATGCAAGAGAGGCAAAATAACATATTAAAACAGATCCGGCTATCCAATACCACCGGCTAAAAAGAATTTTGACAATTTTATAATAGTCAAATTCCTGGTTGGGTAATTTTTGTGATATTTTATCTAACTCTTCCATTTATTTATGCACAAGTGTAAAAATAATTAAGGCAGTATTAAATAAAATTAAGGCCGGCTGTATTACGACTGAAAAGTCTTGAATTTTGTTATTGCGTATAGCTTTTTTATTTTGCAATACATATACTACATCATTATTTTGAAGTATTGCTCTTGGGTCGGTTAATGATTTTATATTTCGCAGGTTTATTATATCGGTTTTTGGATTTTCCTGGTCGCCATGTATAATTTGAATTTGAGTTTCGTCAGCCTTGTCTGTAAGGCCGCCAGCCTCGCCTATTACCTCAATAAGGCTGGTCCTGTCTTTAGTTAACGGGAAATTTCCCGGTGTTTTTACTTCACCAAATACCGATACTTTCAGGTTTATTATTTTTACCTCGAGTATTGGTTTTATAAGAGTTTCACCATATAGCGCTTCAATGCGATTCCTGGCTTCAACCCGTGTTAAACCTGCAACCTGTATTCTTCCCAAACCGGTTAGGGCCACTGTTCCATCGTCTTCAACCTGGTAAGTTTCCGGTGTCTGCGAACTGGCTGTCGAACCGGTGCCTCCGATAGCAGTTCCTGCTGTAACGTCAATAATAGATTTGCTGTTTTGTATGTTCGTGATTTGCAGAATATCCTGTGGCTTAATACGATAATTGGTTATATTTGCAAGATTTTTCTGTATGGCGCGGTTTGGAATTGAATTTTTTTGCTCAAAAAGTACCTGGTCCTGTTTGTAGGTACAAGAAGAGAAAATAAGCAATAGTCCAAAAATCGGGTATAAAAAAATCAAATGGCGCATATGTACAATTAATTCGGCTTAGTACTTAATAACTATTCGGCAACAATTCCAAAACTACATATTTTGTCTTTATAAACTTAGCGTATTTTTTCAGAAGTGCAGGATTTAAAAATTTCTTTGATCACCGTTACCCGGGATGCCGAAAAAACTATTCGCCGCTGTATCGAATCTGTAATAGCGCAAAACTATAATAACATTGAATATATAATAATTGATGGTGGATCAACTGATGCCACAATACAAATCGTCAGCCAATATAAGCAACATATTCATCTTTTTATATCCGAACCGGATGGGGGCATTTATGATGCTATGAATAAGGGAATAAAAAAAAGTTCAGGAAATATTATCGGAATACTAAACTCTGACGATTATTTTGCGTATAACGATGTAATTAGCTGTGTGGCATCGGCTTTTAACCGGCAAACTGCCGATGTGGTATACGGAAACCTGGATTACGTGAACCCAAAAGGGGCTATAATACGTAAATGGCATTCAGGGACTTATACAACCGGTATGTTTAACTGGGGAT
>CAISKH010000214.1 GCA_903885865.1 uncultured Mucilaginibacter sp. | reverse complement strand
GATATGGTGGTGAAAAAGTTCTTCATTTAGATTTATAGCTTAACTATAGTACCACCGGCCGCTTCAATAGCTTTCTGCGCAGTAGCTGTAAATGCATGTGCTGTGACTTCTAATTTGGCTTTTAATTCGCCACGGCCTAATATTTTGACCAGGCCATTTTTTGAAACCAAACCATGCTCTTTTAAAGTAGCAAAGTCAATTGTTGAAAGTGTGTATTTGTCGGTTAGTTCTTGCAGAACATCAAGGTTTACACCTACATATTCAACACGGTTAGGGTTTTTAAAACCAACTTTAGGCACACGGCGTTGTAATGGCATCTGGCCACCTTCAAAACCAACCTTGGTTGATGTACCAGAACGTGAACCGGCGCCTTTATGGCCACGTGTTGACGTACCGCCGCGGCCCGAACCTGTACCACGGCCAATTCTTTTCCTATTTTTAGTAGAACCTTCTGCAGGTTTAAGATTACTTAAATTCATGATATTAGATATTTTCTACTGCTACCAGGTGATTAACTTTTCTAACCATGCCTATGATAGCTGCAGTAGCCTCAACTTCCACACTATGGTTGATTTTTCTTAAGCCTAAAGCTTCAATAGTCCTTTTTTGGCGCTCACTTCTATCGATCACGCTCTTAATCTGAGTAATTTTGATCTTTGCCATGACTGATTATCCGTTAAATACTTTACCTAAACTAATTCCGCGGTGTTGTGCTACAGTATGTGCATCGCGTAATTGCGATAATGCCGATACAGTTGCCTTAACCACGTTATGCGGGTTTGATGAGCCTTTTGATTTTGCCAGTACGTTGTGTATGCCTGCCGATTCTAAAACCGCACGCATCGCACCGCCTGCAATAACACCGGTACCATCAGCCGCTGGTTTAATAAATATAAAACCACCGGAAAACTTACCGATCTGCTCATGCGGAATGGTACCGTTAAGGATAGGAACTTTTACCAAATTCTTTTTCGCATCATCAATACCTTTCGCAATAGCTTCAGTAACCTCTTTAGCTTTACCTAAACCGTAACCTACAACGCCGTTCTCATCGCCCACTACCACAATGGCACTGAAGCTGAAAGTACGGCCGCCTTTTGTTACTTTGGCTACACGCTGTATGCTAACCAGGCGGTCTTTTAATTCGATCTCGCTGGTTTTTACTCTTTTTATGTTGATTGTTGACATTTCTCTTTCAATTAAAAGTTTAAGCCGCCTTCACGTGCACCTTCGGCCAATGATTTAACACGGCCATGATACAAGTATCCGTTCCTGTCAAAAACTACATCTTTAATACCTGCGGCAATTGCCTTTTCGGCAACCAGTTTGCCTACGGCTACTGATTGGTCTGACTTGGTACCATCGGCTGTAAACTCTTTTGAAAGAGACGAAGCCGATACTATAGTTTTTCCTGTTACGTCGTCAATGATCTGCGCATAAATTCCTTTATTGCTTCTGTACACTGACAAACGCGGACGGGTTGAAGAACCTGAAAGGCGCTTTCTGATCCCCATCTTAATCCTGTCTCTTCTTGATAATTTCGCTCTGGCTGCCATGACGATTATTTTTTAGATGCTGATTTACCTGCTTTTCTTCTTAATACTTCGCCAACAAACTTGATACCTTTTCCTTTGTAAGGTTCAGGTGCGCGTAACGAACGTATTTTTGCCGCTACCTGGCCAATCAATTGTTTATCATTTGATTCCAGGATAATGGTTGGGTTTTTACCCTTTTCAGCAGTAGTTGTAACTTTAATTTCTTTTGGTAATTCAAATACATAGTGGTGAGAATATCCCAGCACAAGGTCTAATGTATTACCTGAATTGGTTGCGCGGTAACCCACACCTACCAGTTCCTGTTCAATTTTATAACCGGTTGTAACGCCAACAACCATGTTATTTATAAGCGAACGGTATAAACCGTGTAACGCTTTATGGCGTTTCTGCTCAGAAGGGCGCTGAACCAATAACTGGCCTTCCTCCTGTACAACTTTAATATCTGTATCCACCGCCTGGCGCAGTTCGCCTTTAGGGCCTTTTACTGTAACCAGGTTATCTTCGGCTACGGTAACGGTTACTCCTGCGGGTACTGGTATGGGTGCTTTTCCTATTCTTGACATTGCTTGATTCCTCCTATTAATATACGTAGCATAAAACCTCGCCGCCTATATTTTGCTGACGCGCTTCTTTATCGGTCATTACACCTTTTGAAGTTGACAGGATAGCGATACCTAAACCATTTAATACACGCGGCAGGTTATCCATACCGGCATATTTTCTGAAACCCGGCCTGCTTATACGGTCGATTGAACGGATAGCCGGAATTTTTGTAATAGGGTGGTACTTCAAAGCTACTTTAATTGTGCCTTGCGGACCATTATCCTCAAACTTGTAATTTGCAATATAACCTTTATCAAAAAGAACTTTAGTGATCTCTTTTTTAAGGTTCGATGCAGGAATCTCCACCACCCTGTGATTAGCTTTGATGGCATTCCTTACACGTGTAAGATAATCTGCAATTGGATCTGTATTCATTATTTATTTGTTGTGATGGTGGTTTCCGTAGACCTGCCATCGGTTAATATTTAAGTCTTAAGTCTATAGTCGTTAGCCTTAAGCCGACTTTTGACTCAAGACTTTTGACTAAGGACTTTCTTACCAGCTCGCTTTCTTCACTCCCGGTATTTTACCTGCCAAAGCCATTTCACGGAATGTAACACGCGAAATGCCAAACTGGCGCATATAACCACGGGGGCGGCCTGTTAATTTACAACGGTTATGTAATTTTACAGCTGATGATGCTTTTGGTAAAGCGTCTAAACCTGCATAATCACCGGCTGCTTTTAAAGCTGCCCTTTTCTCCGCATATTTTGCTACTAACTTAGTGCGCTTTACTTCGCGCGCTTTTACACCTTCTTTAGCCATTGTTAGTTGGAGTTTGATTTTTAAATGGTAAGCCAAATTGCTTAAGTAACTCTAATGCTTCAACATCGTTGCCTGCCGAGGTTACAAAGGTAATATCCATACCCTGAATTTTGTTTATTTTGTCGATATTGATCTCCGGGAAAATGATCTGTTCGGTTATACCCAGCGTATAATTTCCCCTTCCGTCAAAACCTTTGTCATTAATACCTTTAAAATCGCGGATACGGGGCAGAGCTACAGAGATCAAACGATCTAAAAACTCATACATAATATTGTCGCGTAAAGTAACACGTACGCCTATCGGCATATTTTTACGCAATTTAAAGTTTGAAATATCTTTTTTTGATTTTGAAGCAACAGCTTGCTGGCCGGTAATGGTAGTTAACTCCGTAATAGTGTTCTCTATTAGTTTCTTATCGGTAGTAGCGCCGCCAACACCCTGGTTAATTGCAATTTTTTCCAGTTTCGGAACCTGCATGATACTTTTATACTGAAATTTATCTTTCAGTGTAGAGCGTATCTCTTCTTTATATTTC
>CAISKH010000213.1 GCA_903885865.1 uncultured Mucilaginibacter sp. | reverse complement strand
GGTCGGTAGCGGCGTTCCATACTTCGGTATCAATACCGTTGATTATGCCTATCCCTCTTGATCTTTCTAAAAAAAACAAATACTCCAGCCCGTTGGCGCTTACAGCCAGTTCCTCAAGGTAACTTGGCGATACAGTAGTGTATTTTGAGGCGCACCTCACTGCCGAGGCTAATGGATTTATTCCTCCGCTCCAGTCAAGCAGCCCGGTTTTGGTCAGGTCTATTTCTGGTAAGTAGGATAACTTGTCCCATCCAAACGCTCCGTGGTATTGCCCGTTATGTATGGTAAATACCGTTGGCGTTTTAGCCAGCCGTGTATACAATTTGGAGTGTTGCAGCAAGAACGGCACTAACCCCGAATGGTGGTCATGGCAATGAATAATATCAGGCGATTGTTGCGAATAATTTATCCAATCTAAAAATGCCAGCTGAAAAGCGATAAATTGTTCCGTTTCATCAGGGTAGCAGTAAATATTTTCCCGGTCAATTAACCCGGGTATTTTAACCAGGTATAATTCGAAACCCAGCTTATCTGTCCGCTCTTTTAATATTTCAAAATACAGCCTGCGTGTACCTAATAAAGTGGCGCTCTGGAAAACCGTATCAAATACATTTTCGCGCGTAAATTTGCGGTCGTAATAAGGCATTACAACAGCAGAGTCAAGCCCCGCTAATCGCTGGTATTTGGGCAGCGCGCCCACAACATCGGCAAGGCCGCCAACTTTGGCAACTGGGTAACATTCGGCACTCAGGTGAAAAATTCTCATCAAGGTAATATAGTGTGGTTAAGGTACTAAACATTTACCCAAATGAACAAACACATAATTTAAAAAATGTGTTTTTAACGGTGTGAATATTTGATTAAAAAGGCCGTTTAATTGTTATATCGGCATTATTAGGGATTTTATGGTATTTGAAATTTCCATTATTACAATTGCGCATTCTTTAGATTAAAAAGTTGGATTATAGAATGACTTGGAAATTATACTTATCAATGCGCCTCCAACCAATTCAACCCCGTACCTATCTCCACAATAATAGGCACCGTAGTTTTAATGGCGTTTTTCATGTTGTGCATAATTATAGGCTTCACAATCTCAATTTCATGATGGGGCACATCAAACACGAGCTCATCATGCACCTGCATCGTCATGCGCGAATCGAGTTTTTGCGCTTTAAATTCGCGGTGGATATTGATCATGGCTATTTTGATCATATCAGCCGCCGAGCCCTGTATGGGCGCGTTAATGGCATTTCGCTCGGCAAAGCCGCGCACGGTTTGGTTGGCCGAATTAATATCCCGTAAATAACGGCGACGGCCCATTAACGTGGTTACATATCCGTTTTCGCGTGCGAAATTCATGGTATCGTTCATGTATTGTTTAATACCGGGGAACTGGGCGAAATAGTTCTCAATAATCTCGGCGGCTTCCTTACGCGGTATGCCCAGGTTCTGCGATAAGCCAAATGCCGACTGCCCGTAAATGATGCCAAAATTTACCGCTTTGGCATTTCGGCGCTGGTCACTGTCAACATCTTCTACCGCTATACCATAAACATTTGCGGCGGTGGCGGTATGGATGTCAATATTTTTCACAAAGGCATCCATCATGTTGGCGTCTTTGCTTATTTCGGCAATAATGCGCAGCTCAATTTGCGAGTAATCTGCTGATACGATCACGTGCCCGCTATCGCGCGGAATAAAGGCCTTGCGCACTTCGCGCCCCCGCTCGGTGCGGATAGGAATGTTTTGCAGGTTAGGGTTGGTCGAGCTTAAGCGCCCGGTTGCCGCTACAGCCTGGTTATAGCTGGTATGCACGCGCCCGGTTTTCTGGTTCACCATTTGCGGCAAAGCATCCACATAGGTCGATTTTAATTTTTGCAGCTGACGGTAATCCAGTATATCGCGTACAATATCACTTTTAGCAGCTAGCGATAGCAACACATCTTCACCCGTTTGATACTGGCCTGTTTTGGTTTTTTTAGCTTTGGGATCGAGCATTAGTTTTTCAAAAAGCACCTCGCCCAGTTGTTTTGGCGATGCGATGTTGAACCGTACCCCAGCTTTTTCGTAAACTGTTTTCTCCAGTTTGGCTATATCTGTTTCCAGGTCTTTTGAAAACTCGCGCAGGGTATCATGGTCAATTTTTACGCCTTCATATTCAATATCAGCTAATACATATATCAATGGGTTCTCCATTTTATGCAGCAGGTCTTCGGCGCCTACCGCTTTTATTTTCGGTTCAAAAATTTCTTTTAATTGCAGGGTAATGTCGGCGTCTTCAGCGGCATATTCTTTTATTTTCTCCATCTCCACATCACGCATACTGCCCTGTCCCTTACCTTTTGCGCCGATGAGCTCGGTAATGGAAACAGGCTTGTATCCCAAATAATTTTCACTCAGCACATCCATGCCGTGCCGCGTATCGGGGTCAATAATATAATGCGCCATCATGGTATCAAAGAGGTCACCCTGCAGGTTAATTCCATACCATTTCAGCATTAAAATATCAAACTTAATGTTCTGCCCTATTTTACCAATAGACGCATCTTCCAATACTTCTTTAAACTCATCCACAATGGCCTGCACTTCTTTTTGATCAACAGGCACGGGCACGTACCAGCCCTCGGCAGCTTTTACCGCGAAGGATAAGCCCACCAGCTCGCAGTTATTGGCATCTGTTCCGGTAGTTTCGGTATCAAAGCAAAAGCTTTTTTGTTTTTTGAGCAGGGCGATCAGTTCCGCCCGTTTTTCTTTAGTATCTGCCAGGTAATATTGATGCGGAACGGTATTTATGTTTTTCGACGCGGCAGTAAATTCCGGTTCGCCAATATCCTGAATATCAACCGTCATAGTTGTGCGGGCGGTTGCCACAGGGTCGCCAAACAGGTCGGTTTGCACACCGACCGACTTCATTTCGGTAACGCTGAAATCATCACCAAAAACGCGCTTGCCCAATGTTCTGAATTCCAGTTCGGCAAATAACGGTTCCAGCAGATCGCGGTCGGGGTCGCACATTTCCAGCCCGGCCTCATCCAGTTCAACCGGTACATTCAGCAATATAGTTGCCAGCTTTTTTGATAACATGCCCTGCTCAGCATATTGTATTACATTTTCCTGCAGTTTGCCTTTTAATTCATGACTGTTGGCAATAATGCCTTCAACGGAACCATATTGTTTAATGAGCAATTTAGCCGTTTTTTCGCCGATGCCGGGTATACCGGGTATATTATCAACCGCGTCGCCCCATAAACCCAAAATATCTATTACCTGTTCAACATGGTCAATTTCCCATTTCTCCAATATTTCTTTTACGCCCAATATCTCCATATCATTACCCATGCGGGCAGGTTTGTAAATGAATATATTATCAGATACAAGCTGCGCGAAATCCTTATCAGGTGTCATGCAATATACCTTATAGCCCTTTTTTTCGGCTTTTTTGGCGAGGGTGCCAATAATATCATCAGCTTCGTAACCATCCGAAGTAATAACCGGGATGTTAAAGCCCATTATCAGCTTAAATATATAGGGCAGTGCAGCCGACAGGTCTTCGGGCATCGATTCGCGATGGGCCTTATACTCGGCAAAATCAGCATGGCGCTCGGTAGGGGCCTGTGTATCAAAAACCACGGCCATGTGGGTAGGCTTTTCCTTTTTAAATACTTCAAGCAAAGTATTGGTAAAACCCATTACCGCCGAAGTATTTAAACCGCCCGAAGTGAACCGCGGGGTTTTACTTAAAGCAAAATGCGCCCGGTATATCAGGGC
>CAISKH010000212.1 GCA_903885865.1 uncultured Mucilaginibacter sp. | reverse complement strand
ATTAGTTTGAAAAGAATTAACGGGAAGACTAACAACTTTAGCAGCCGGAGTTATATCGTGGTAGGCAGTGCCGATGCCATTTTGTACAAAGAAACCTTGAGTTGTACCGAATCCAATTAGGTTTTCACTTTGATTAGTAATCCAATTTGTTATAGATCGGGTTACACCATTGAACGTAAAAGTAGGAGGTGAAGTAGGATTTGCAACATAATTAGTATTTGCCCACCCGCCTACCTTTTCTGCAAATCCCATCCTAAAGCGAACAAGATCACAATCATAATAGCCGCCTTCATTCGCGTAATCAGTGATTTCCTTATTGACCCCGGGTCTAAAAGGTACTTTGGTAAGCGGCATAGATCAGTGTCCTATTGCAAACCACATAAGATAAAGAGGGGTAGCCGCACCACCCTTACTTTGGTTATTCACTAATTGAATCTGACTTGCGGTATACGATACAACTTGAGCAAAAGAATCATTATCATTTTGCGTTGAGGCATTAGGATTAACTGCAACTGCTTGTACATTTAAACATGATGTAGGAAATACAATATTAGGTGCGGTTGCTAAATTAATAGTAGCGACAGTATCTATACCGATAGCAGTCGAAGTAATACCCCACTGCATAATTAGTCCGCCGGGTATTTTTTGATAACCATTAGCACCAATAGCTTGGTTTGTACCCGTGAACTGAGTTGTAGCAACAGCATTGGTTACTTGGGCGGCGGTATAATCTCCCGTAGTAGGGACAACTGTACCAGTTCGACCGTTGAATGAAGCAACACCTGAAGCTCCACCCGTTGCCCATGAAAACGTAGATCCAGTCCACTGCAAAAATTGATTAGGTGTAGTAGGAGCGGGTAAAAACCCAGTAGCACTAGGGCCAGTCTGATATAAGATTTCATTTGCTACGCCGCCAGCAATATTACTAGTGGACGCACTACCAGAAGTAGAAGACAATGCTGCAACTATAGTTGTACCGTCGTAAACAAGAAGTACTCGATCTCCACGATTAACAACAACCCCCGATGATCCATCAGCAGTAACTAAAATACCAAACCCACCACCTGAAAGAGATGCTGTGATGGCAATAGGAGCGGTGTCTATTTCGATAGGAGTACTTGCGGAAATTGGGAAAGACGCGACGCTTACGGGATACTGAGAAACAGTGATGTTAGTGAGACTTACATGGGCTGTCTGTGTAGTTACTGTATATACGCTACCCGGTGTGACAACAGTTAAAATAGTTGTGTTGGGGGCTAATAGACCACCAGCATCAGTAATAACTTGCCCCACACCGAACGTACCAGTAATGGTACCGCTAAGGGTCAATGTTGATGTACCCGTACCAGCAAGTGCGGCGGTAGTAGCAGTGGGCAGGGTTTGCGTACCGGTTACAGTATAATTACCTGCACCACCTATTGTACCAGTGACTTGAGAATTTATTGTAAAACCAGAACTTAAAATACCAAAATCATCTGAGACAACTTGTGTTGCCGCCCATGTACCAGCAATCGTACCGCCTATGGTTATTACTGACCCAGAGACAGATGCCAACGTAGCCGAGGGCTGAGTTACCGCAGGGGATATTCCATATGTCCCTGCCCCACCACCACCTGAAGAAGTAATAACAGTCGTAAATCCGGGGGCCGTAACTATCTGCCCAACGCTAAAAGTACCGGAAATACCGCTACTAATAACCATTGATGTGGCCCCTACACCGCTAATACTAGCGGCTAATGCTTGCGCACTTGGGCCTTGTGACGGAGTTACAGTATAGGTACCCACGCTACCAGTACCTGTTAAGAACCCCGTAATTTGAGTTCCAGAAGTAACTCCAGTACCTGTTATTACCTGACCAATAGCAAAAGTACCCGTGGTAACTCCACCGATAGTTAAGGTTGTTCCAGCAATATAGCTAGCTGTTGAGGTAGCAAGGGTATTCTGAGAAGTATTTACAACATAGGTACCAGCACCACCTGTTCCTGTTCCTAATGCAGTAATTGTTGTATTAGGGATAACTCCCGGCCCAGAAACTATTTGGCCTATGGCAAAAGTACCTGTCACCGTACCACCAATAGTTAATGTCGTTCCAGCAATTGAACATTGAGTTGCAGTGGCTGAAGCTACTACTGAAGTGTTGTTATATATAAAATATAATTTCTCATTAGGCGGGACTATTAAATTACGTTGAGCAGTAAGTGTACCCGTACATTCGATATACATATTACGAGCTACGGCTGAGGTTCCCGGTGACATAACAAGTGTCACGTTAGCATCAGTAAAATTCTGTGTTACGTACCCGCTAATTGCTTGTTCAAGTAATGTACCGAGATTGGTATTAGTTGTACCGCCCCATACATCGTTAGTCGATAACCCGAGTAGAGTCAGAGCAAGGTTGGGTGAATAAGTAGTATCTGACATCGTAATTATCCTATCGTTTTACCAGCCTTCAAATCATCAATCGTCAACCCGCCCGTATATTGGAAATGGGCTAACTCTTTAAACGTCTTCCATTCCCCTGCCCAATCAAGTCCTATATCTTTACCTAACGCACCAAGCTTTGCCCAAATTGGGTCATTACCATCCCAAATTGGTTTTCCATTTACTAATGGTACGACATCAATAGCGCACCGAAAATTATGAAACGATTGACCACCTTTTGCATTCGTCACTATCTTACCGGGAGCCGTACGCCCTTGAGCATATAGAGCATCTTGCGATTCAATATCCCGATACGTCGATGTGATTAAAAGATCAATATTTTGTTTCTGACAAACCAACAAAAAATCTTCCACCCGAATACGAACTGTATGAGCTAAATCACCGATGTTTCTAGAATTAATCATTTATTGCCTACCGAACATTCGATGCCTATAGTCAGTGGGGGGATTTTATGTCCTACTAATAGGTCTATAATTCCCTGCCCCGGTTTAACTCTCCCCCACTCATCACTTTCCGTTGGTATCCCCATTGTTGGATGACAGTCCGACTTTTGCAGATGTAATGACGTGCATGACGGCATTAATAGAACCCACAATAGCCACGGTACCCACTGCCAGCCCTTGAATCGTTTGGTCATCCAACGCAATGTCGTATCCAAAGGTTTTTGACAAGCCCACCAAGGTCGCCAGAAACGCCAACACACAATTGGTCGCCACCGTTCGGTTCTTCCATGTGGCGGCATTTGCTAGCTCTTTGCCTTCCTGAAACAGCTCAAAGAATTTAGGCGCATTTTTGATCGCTGTAAAAATGCCCATTAGACGGCCTTTGCGCTGACTTGATTGACAACAGTGGTTGCCAAGGTCGAGAGCGTTTGCACAGTGACATCTTTGCCAGCAGCTTTAAAACCCACAATGGCCGCTTCAATACCCTAATAATCAATACGCACGTGATAAATGCTCATCAGCATCCGCTTAAATATGGTTTTTATGGTTTCAATATCTTTAAGGGTGATGTTACTATCTTTTAGTTGGTTTTGATCTAACTTATATTTCACAATACGGTCAACCAGGTTACTAATGGATTTTTCGTCGGGTTCTTTCAGCGAACGTGATGCGGCTTCAACCGAATCAGCAAGCATTAAAACACCCGTTTCTTTTGTAAATGGTATAGGTCCCGGGTACCTGAAAGTATTTTCATCAATTATTTTTTCGGGAAAATTCTTAAAAAACGACTGGTAAAAATAATCTACCCTGGTGTTTCCATGGTGCGTTCTTATGAAATTAATAACTACTTCCGGAATATGGGCCTTTTGCGCCATTTCAATTCCTTTATATACATGCCTTATAATAATTTGAGCGCTTTCTTCATAAGGTAGTTTATCATGTGGGTTAAAACCTGAATTTTGGTTCTCCACAAAAAACAACGGATTCTCCATTTTGCCTATGTCGTGATATAAGGCCCCTGCCCTAACCAGCAAAGCATTGCCGCCAATGGTGTAAATTGCATTCTCGGCCAGGTTGGCCACTTGTAACGAATGCTGGAACGTGCCGGTCGCCGTAAAAGCCATTTCGCGCAACAGGGGCGCGTTGGTATTGGTAAGCTCTATCAGGGTAATATCAGAGGTTATGGCAAATATCTTTTCGAACCAGTAAATAAGCGGATAAGCCAATAAAGTTAATAGCACACTTACCACAAAGGGCAGAAAATCCATCCAGTCAATATTAACCAAACTGCCTTCTCTTATAAGCGATATACTTAAAAATGAGACGAAATAAGTAAAAGTGATAATGAGCGCCGAGATGAGAAACTGTTCGCGCCTTATCATGTTCTTTATGCTGTAAATAGAAACCATGCCTGCGGTAATTTCAAAAAAGGCAAATTCAAAGCTATTGGGTACAAAAAAACCCGCTATCAGCACCACCAGCAAATGTATATTCAACGCTAAACGCGTGTCAAATAAAATACGGATAATAATGGGTACGATACAATAGGGTATAAAATATAAGTTAAAGGGCAATTGAAATTTTATTGCCATTGATAACGTAAACAACATGGCGGTAACTACCAGCAGTATTAAACTTACCAGCCGGTTATCATCATAAATATCGCGCCTGAAAAGGTATAGGAATATCATGAGCAGCGCTATAGCTATAGAAACTAATAAAAACTGTCCCATTAATACCAGTCTCGGGTTGCCATTTGTACGGGCGTTATCCTCGAATGCTTTTTTGTACGATTCCAGCTTCTGGTAAACCTCATCATTCACTACCGAACCCTTAGCTATTATTACCTCACCTTTTTGCACTATGCTGCGCGTTAATGACAAGTTCTCCAATACTTCTGTTTCCAGTCTTGTCGTTAGCTTATCGTCATATATTACGTTGCTTTGGATGCTATTTTGAAGCAGGTCCAGCAAAAAAGTTTTGTCAATACCTGCACGTTGGCCCAATACCCGGCCACAATAAGCAAAGGCAGTTTCTTTAGTATATAAATCAGCAGTATTTTTATCAGTCGCTATATTTTTTTCTAGTATGGTTATCTGGTAACTCTGATGGTTTTGCTGATATTTAGGATTTGGGCTTAAAACACCCTTATCATAAATTTCTTTCAGTAAATTACTCCCGGCCAATATATATTCTTCTTTTTGACTATCGTTTATGCCAGCATTATGCCACTTTATTTCCAGGTCGGTTTTAAAGCCGTCCATTTGTTGCTTGCCAACATCGGTGTTTAACTGGTATATTGGGGTAATGCTTTCAAGAGCGTTCTTCCGGTCGTTTTGAATTTCCTGGGGGGTTTTTAATATCGCGAAATTATAGGGTGAAATCAGATCCTTTTGGTTCCATATCCGGCCTTTTTCAATTTCGTAGCTGAATTTAGCTTGTTTGGGCAGCGAATAAACGATTGAGCAAATACTTACCACCATCATTAAAAACTTAAGGTTACGGGCGTATTTGCGTAATAAAGCCTTTTGACGTGAAGAAGAGAGTGTTGCCATTTATTAAGTTAAGCGTTCAAAAATAATATAAGTTTCTGTTATCTGCCTTTTTTATGTTTATGAGTTTAACAATACTATGCTTGCATAATATTATTTCAGCCGGAATTTGTAGCTTTGCCTAACAAAATCAAATTAATGAGAGAAGTAGTTATCGTATCAGCAACCCGTACCCCTATCGGTAGTTTTGGCGGAGGTTTAGCATCGCTTACGGCAACACAACTGGGTAGTATTGTTATAAAATCGGCAGTTGAAAAGTCGGGGTTGAGGCCTGAACACATACAGGAAGTTTTTATGGGGAATGTACTGCCGGCCAATTTAGGGCAAGCGCCCGCCACGCAAGCGGCCATATTTGCCGGTTTGCCTTATTTGCCCGCAACTACGGTCAATAAAGTTTGCGCGTCGGGTATGAAAGCTATTATGCTGGCTGCACAAAGTATAGCGATGGGGCAAAATGATATTGTTGTTGCAGGCGGCATGGAAAGTATGAGTAATGTGCCTTATTATTTAGACAAGGCCCGTAACGGCTTTAAACTGGGAAACGGCCAGATCATTGATGGCTTGATTAAAGATGGCCTCTGGGATGTTTATAACGACTACCACATGGGCTCGGCGGCAGAGTTATGTGCTGTTGAATGTAATATAACCCGTGAAGAGCAGGATGCTTACGCAATAGAGTCGTACAAAAGAACTTTAAAAGCGCAGGCAGAGGGAAAATTTGCAGATGAAATTACATCGGTTGAGTTGCAGGATAAAAAAGGCGGGGTTACACTGTTAGAAGAAGATGAAGAACCAAAGACCGTAAAATTTGAAAAAATTCCCGCATTAAAACCTGTGTTTAAAAAAGACGGTACCGTTACAGCCGCAAATGCCTCCACATTAAATGATGGTGCCGCGGCAGTTATAGTAATGAGTAAAGACAAAGCTGACGAAATGGGTATAAAGCCCATAGCAAAAGTTATTGCTTATGCCGATGCACAGCAGGCGCCCGAGTGGTTTACCACAGCACCGTCAAAGGCAATTCCTTTAGCGTTACAACGTGCAGGTTTATCTATTAATGACATAGATTATTTTGAAATTAACGAAGCATTCTCTGTAGTTTCTATAGCTAATAACCAGGCGCTAAAGCTTGACCCTGCGTGTGTAAATGTTAACGGCGGCGCAGTATCGCTGGGGCATCCGTTGGGCGCTTCGGGCGCACGTATTATTGTTACCTTATTAAGTGTATTGCAGCAAAACAAGGGTAAATATGGAGTTGCCGGCATTTGCAATGGCGGCGGCGGCGCCAGCGCAATTGTTATTGAAAATTTACGTTAAGTAAAATCATATATTTACCATACGTGGATCTAATATTTTAACGGTGACAAGAACTTCCCTTTTAACACTATTCTCTCTAATGTTTTGCTGCCATACCTTCGCACAACGTCAGGATGATGCTGCACGCATCAGGCAGTTAAATATATACCAGGATACATTAAAACATTTGGGCATCACTTTTATTAACGATACTGATGATGTGGCACGTAAAACCGCCAATTACCAATTTATAAAAACCCTTAAATCAGCGTTAAAAATATCCAACTCGTTCCTTTATCCGTTTGATTCTGTTAAAAGCATCAGCATCATAAACTCGCCCGATAACCTTTTCCGCATATTTAGCTGGCATATTGCCAATGATGACGGCAGCTACCGTTTTTACGGCGCCATACAAATGAATACCGGCAGCAATTTAAAGCTATACCCACTTGTCGATTATTCTCCTTTTTTTAAAAACCCTGAGGATTCTGTAACCGACAACAGTAAATGGTACGGCGCCGAATACTATAAAATAATACGGGTTGAAGCAGCCGCTCCGTATT
>CAISKH010000211.1 GCA_903885865.1 uncultured Mucilaginibacter sp. | reverse complement strand
TTGTTGGCGACCTGGGCAAAAATAGGTTCATTGACCGCACAGCGTTACTTGGGTTATCGGGTGGGTTTTTAGGCGTCTCCGAATATATTACAAAAAAAACATCACATCGGTTACGGCCTAATGGCGCTGATGATTTGTCCTTTCCGTCCGGACATACGGGAATGGCCTTTATGGCAGCCGAATTTATGGCGCAGGAATACTCGGATAAGTCTTTTATATATTCGGCAATAGGTTATTCTTTTGCTGTCACTACGGGTGTTTTCAGGATGTATAATCGCGACCATTGGTTCAGCGATGTGGTTGCCGGCGCCGGTTACGGTATTCTTTCAACCAAGTTGTCCTATTTAGTTTATCCGTATATACGCAATTGGATAACGCATAAAGATAAAAACGGTAAAAGTACCATGATTATGCCTACTTACCAGGATGGGGTACCCGGAATTTCATTTGCTATGGGGTTATAAAAAGGAATATTTTAAATGCCTCTGCCACCAAAAGATTTATGCAAAACTTCCCAGTGAGAATGCCTTAAGTATTCTCACATTTGCCTGTTTAATCATAACCAAAACGTCCTTTGCGTTGCGGATCCTCCAGGAACCACGAGAGGAATATTTTCTGTTCAGTCCGCACAGAATATATCGGAGCAAGGTTCTGTAAGTAGCGGTCGTCGAAATACACAAAATGTTCAATCCCCATGCTTATATTTTTAGCTATTTGCACGGTAACGCGTGGTTTTAAAATATTGATATAGTTATTGCCGGCAGGCCCAACATACGTATGCAGGATATAATTATAATACGCGACAGATACCGTTGCATATTTTCCTAAAATAAGTGAACTTTCCAGTTTAGTTTCTACCCCGTCGTTATAAGTATAATCTCTGTACTGCGCGGTATCGGTAGGGTCAAACCGGGTGCTGTTGCCCGCCAAAGGTATAAATGCCACATGCGCGCTGGTATAAAGAATGATATCTTTGGTAATAGGAAGCTTAGTAAAAAATCCGCCCCCAAAACCAATAGCGCCTAATTCAAAAGTATTATTATCAAAATAGTCATAATATTGGAACGCCCCGTATAAAACGGCGAGTTTGCTAAAATTGGTATTGCCGCCGGCCAAAATTCCATAACCTAAAACATTATCCAAAATGTTTCTTCCTGCACCAAAACTAAATTCAGTGCGGAACTTAAAAAAATCAAAAGGTTTGCGGTTAATATTCTCAAACGGGTTCCCATAATCAAGCTGCAGATTGATCATGGTATTGGTGGGCCCATTGCCAAAAAAAGTCTTTTGGTCTGTATTTATTTTGTGTACGCCGCCAAATAAGGTAATATTGAGTGGTTCTTTTTGGTAAACTTCTGTTGTAGTATGCCTGGAAGCTTTACCTTCCAACAGCCTGTTAAGTTCCCGAACCGGGTCTACCAACCCTGCCGCTATTTCGCGAAAAACCCTGTTTCCTCCGGTGGCGCGGTCATCTAAAATATTTGAGCTTACACGGTAAAACATTTCTCCCAGAAATACGCCGTTAATTGGGGTGTTGATAACATCATTATATGACGGGCGTGTATTTTCGCCAAAATATTCCCATAGCAGGCTGCCGCCTATGGCGAAGGGAACAGATTGCCAAAAATTATACCCCTGCGAACGTGCGGCATTAAAATACATGGAGCCTGAATAGGGGTGGCCTATAAAATTGATCCCGAACCTATCCGAATCCCATTCCCAGCCTTGTTGTATATTATACTTCCAGGTTGAAGGCCCTATGTGCGAGAAATCAGCATTTAAAAGAAATCTGTCCATTGACCACGTAAAAACATCAATACCCAAAACCTCAACTACGGGCTTCCATAGCGGATACTTTATGTTGTACTTTATATCATCGTTTAGCAGGTCGCCGTATTTGTTTTGAATGGTGGTATCAATAAGCGGGGTTTTTTTAGGCTCGTTACCCCCGGCTGAGTCCGTAAGTGTTTTTTTTGCCGTCTTGATATCTTTCAATTGTTGTTTGATAGGGCCATTACCCGGCTTTATGGTATCAACCGGTGTAACCGTTTGCGCAAATAAACAAGTTGAAGAGAATAATAAACCTGCAAGAATTATTGTTTTTAATTTATTAGTAAAGAGAACAAATAATAAAAAAATTATTGCAAACGGGATGAGAAAGTATAAAGCTGTCATAGTATTAGCATAAAGAACTGTCATACTATAACTATAGCAGGCGCAAAGTGTTTTAATTATTAATGTTGAGTTAATACAACATTAATTGGTTTCTTTTCCCAGCTTACTGTTTTTGCGGCTGTAAGTGAAATAAATTACCATCCCTATGATCAGCCATATGATAAAACGGAGCCAGTTGGTTGTGCCTAATTCCGTCATGAGGTAAAAGCAGGAGATCAACCCGAGTACCGGTATCAGTGAGTAGTTTTTGATGAAGCCTGCTACGGTGATGCCTATTAGCAGCAAACAGAAAGCAAAATAGGGTATCCGCTCGCGCAGCACTTCAATTTTTGACAGGTTTGGCTGGCCCGCATCAATAAGCCCAAAGAAGTTTTTAAAGAAACCCGGAAATTGTATTTGTATAAAAACAATTGCAAGGGCCAAAATTAAAGGGATAAGGTATTTTCCGTTAATATAGGGTACCCTGAATTTGCCTGAATTTTTCCCGGTGCGGGGTAATATTAAAATACCGCCGCAAACCAGTACAAATGCAAATAAGGTACCAATGCTGCATAAGTCGGTCACTATTGCTGAATCGAGAAATAAAGAGGGGATACCCACTACCAAACCCGTAATAATTGTAGCGAACGAGGGCGTATGATATTTAGGATGAAGCTTTGAAAACCTGGGCGGCAGCAAGCCATCGCGGCTCATGCTCATCCAAATGCGCGGTTGGCCTATCTGAAACACGAGCAATACCGATGTGGTTGCCACAACGGCGCTTAAGGCTATAATACCACCAAATATGTTTAACCCCCTTGCGTTAAAGGCATTTGCCAAAAAATCGCTGGTATTTAGTTTCGAATAATTAACCATACCGGTAAGCACCAGCGCTACAAGGATGTATAATATAGTGCAAATTATCAGGGAGTAAAACATACCCCTGGGCAAATCGCGTTGGGGATTTTTGCATTCTTCGGCAGTTGTAGAAATGGCGTCGAAACCAATGTAGGCAAAAAATACAGCCGAAACCCCCTTCATTACCCCGCCAAACTTATTAGGTAAAAACGGAACCCAATTTGCGGGATTTACATAATAAAAGCCTACTGCTATCACAGCGGCAACTACCAATAGTTTAAACAAAACCATCAGGTTACTGGCCCGCCTCGACTCCTTTATTCCAATATAAACCAGGTAGGTAATAAAAACCGTAATAGCTAAAGCAGGCAAATTTAAAATGAAAGGCACCGGGCCTATATGTGGGGCATTGACCCACACATTGTGTAAGTTCAAAAAATCTGCAGCGCCGGCAGTATCATGGGCGGCTATTTTTTCGAGATATTGGGTATTCGCGTTTTTTACTTCAAAAAAACTCTGGGATAAAAAATCGGGGATATGAAGGCCAATATTGTGCAAAAAACTTGTGAGGTTACCCGACCAGGAAATGGCCACGGTAATATTACCTACCGCGTATTCCATTACCAGGTCCCAGCCTATTATCCAGGCGATGATCTCGCCAAAGGCAGCATACGAATAAGTATAGGCACTGCCCGACATAGGGATACGCGAAGCAAATTCAGCATAACAAAGTGCCGAAAATGCGCAGGCTACAGCGCATATCATAAATAAAAATATAACGCCGGGGCCGCCGTCAAAACAGGCTTTGCCTACTGTACTAAAAATACCGGCGCCTATTACAGCGGCAATACCCAGCGCGGTAAGGTCGCGTACGCCTAAAACTCTGTTTAATGATACGCCGTGGCCATCGTCTAAACCGGCTTTGGCATCTGCAACTATTTTTTCAATTGACTTTTTGCGGAATATATTTGTTGCCATTTATTTAATTGTAGCTAAACCAAACATAACCATTTTTTTGCTGTGATATAAGTATATGCTTACTTTGCACCCATGAATATAGGAATAAAGGCTATTTTATACAAGGTGAGGTGGTTTTTTATTCCCTATCTGATCATCATATGCGCCTGCCTGGTTATTAAATTAACTTTCACACGTGAAGAAATTTATTTCGCCGTAAACACCCGGTATAGCGGCTGGGCAGATTTTATTGAACCTTATATAACAGACCTGGGGAACTTTTGGACAGTTGTATTTTTATCGGCAGTGTTCGTATTGTTTAATTATGCGAAAGCATTTTTAGTGTTTATCATCAATACTGTAACCGCTCTTACTGCACAAGTTATAAAGAACATATTTGATGCCCCAAGGCCTAAATTATATTTCCAGGATCAGCTGTTAAAAATACATTTTGTTAAAGGGGTTGACCAGCTAAGCCTGCATAGCTTCCCTTCCGGGCATACGGTAACCGCGTTCACTACAGGACTATTATTTACATATTGGTGTAAAAATAAATTATTGGGATTGCCCCTTTTTCTCATTGCCATAGCAGTGGGTTATTCGCGCATGTACCTGAGCCAGCATTTTTTTGAGGATGTTGCCGCAGGCTCGGTAATAGGGGTGATATTTACCGTGTTTTGGATAAGGTGGAGTGAAAATTGGAAGTTTTTAAAAACAC
>CAISKH010000210.1 GCA_903885865.1 uncultured Mucilaginibacter sp. | reverse complement strand
TCTGCTAAGTTAGCAAAATCGCCCGAACCATTTCCTTCAACGGGTACAGCTAATAATTGTCCTTGGGTATTAAAACTCAATTTTACCTGCAAAAAGTATTGTAATTGAGGCTGAAATATAAAATCAGTATCCAAAACTGCGTACACAGGTTGTTTAGTCAAAATACCCTGCGATGCATTCAGCCACGGAATAAAATACCGCTGCACACATATAAATGTAGCAACCGGGTTACCGGGGAAGGCGAATACCAGCACCCCGTTACTATGCTTACCGAACCAAAATGGTTTGCCAGGGCGCTGCTCTACTTTATGAAAAACCTGCCCAACCTCCAATTCTTTTAATGCTCGCGGGATATGATCAAACTTTCCCATAGAGATGCAGCCACTTAATAAAAGTACATCATACGTTTGCAGGCATTGTGCTATGCGCTCTTTGATAATTTCAGGGTTATCAGGAATATGTAGTATATCCGCATCCAATCCCTGCTGCGATAAAACGGCTTTTACCATATAACTATTTGACCGCCTGATCTGGTATGGCGAGGGCGTAGCAGCAACTTCGACCAATTCATCACCCGACGATAGAATAACCACTTTTGGGTTCCGTTTTACTCTTAGTTCGGCTTCACCGACTGATGCAGCCAGGCTGATTACTGCGGGCGTTATTAATTGCCCGGATGTTAATATTAGGGCTCCCTGCTTTTTGTCGGCGCCTTTAAAATGTAAATTTTGTCCCTTTTTTATATTGCTAATGAGCAATGTGGCCTTCCCATCTTTTATTTCCAGGTCTTCGTAACGAATAACAGTATCTGTTGATGCTGGTAGCGCTGCGCCTGTCATGATCTCAATACACTCATAAGGCGTGTTAATATCAACAGGAATATCACCTGCAGCTTGTGTGGCTTTTATCAGGAAAGTAGTAATACCGCTTTCAATAGCCCGGTAACTTATGGCTATTCCATCCATGCTCACCCTGTTAAATGGCGGCAGGTCACGGTCAGCTTTTATATTTTCAGCCAGTACCCTACCTAAAGACCTTTCAAACGGAATGATCTCCGCGTCAAAATCGACGGCATTTGCCAATATTAGTTTTTCGGCTTCGGTTACTGTTGTCATATTTTTAGTTATTGAGTTATTGGTTATTAGGTTGTTGAGTTATCAGGTTACTTACCCCCTAGTTTAATAAGTTAATAACCAATAACCCAATAACTACCTACCCCCCAATAGTTGCCATCGATTCATGAACACCTGTTTTTTCAACCCGAAGTTGTTCAGCTTCCCGGCCATCTTTTGCCCGTTGGTTAATCGCATGTAGCAATGTTTGTTCTAGTTGTTCATCGTTTATGCCTGAGCGCATCAAGTCCTTAATATTCAATACGCCATCGTCATATAAACAATTTTTCAAAGTTCCCTGTGGCGTAATGCGGATACGGTTACAGCTCCCGCAAAATGTGCGCGAGTAGGCCGCTATAATACCCACATTTCCCTTGTGGCCGGGGATGTGGTAATTATAAGAAGTAGAATAAGCCGGGTCCTCTAATTTTTGAATAGCAGGAAAATGGGCGGTTATTTCATCTAAAATTCTAATATAATCCCATTGCAAACCCTGGTAAATATGCCCGTCGCCGTTAAAGGGCATTTCTTCTATAAAACGGACGCTTACGGGCAGGTCTTTTGTTAATTGAACCAGGGGTAAAATATCCTTGGTATTTTTTCCATCCATTACTACCGCATTTATTTTTACGGTGAAATTATGTTTTAACAATTCATCCAAGGTTGCCATTACATTTTTAAACTCATCACGGCGGGTTATGGTAAAGAAACGGTCTGCATCTAAAGTATCCAAACTCAGGTTTACCGAATTGATACCCAAAGCTTTCATTTCGGCAACATAAGGAGCAGTTAACACACCATTGGTAGTCATGCTGAGTTCTTTTAACCCTTTCAGTTTGGATAAACCAGTTAATAGTTTCATTATATCCTTACGCACGAATGGCTCACCGCCGGTAATGCGTATTTTTTCGATACCCATTTTTACCAGCAAGGCGCAGCCACGCAGCATTTCTTCATAGCTCATCAGTTCCGCGCGCGACAGCCAGTGCAGGCCATCTTCGGGCATACAATAAAAGCAGCGCAGGTTACAACGGTCGGTTACAGCGAGGCGCAGATAATTAACTCTTCTGCCGTGATTATCTGTTAGCAATTGAATTCCTTTTATAAATTATACAGTGTAAAAGTAAACATTACAATTTATTACCCTGTTTTCTAATTGTCGTTTTATGTCAAAATTATGCTATACTGTTAACGTGATGCCTAACATTCATTTATATTTGTTGAAACACCCAATGAAAGAACTGCAGGATATTGTAAACGCATTTGATAAAGCCAGCGCCGCCGGGAAGCAAACTGCTTTGGCAACCGTAGTACATGTTGAAGGCTCATCCTACCGCCATGCGGGTGCGCGAATGCTCATAACCGAAAACGGCCAGCTTACCGGTGCCATTAGCGGCGGCTGTTTAGAAGGGGATGCCTTACGCAAAGCACGCCTGGTTATGGCGCAAAACAAACCCATGCTGGTTACTTATGATACCACCGACGATGATGATGCCAAATTTGGTGTTGGCCTGGGCTGCAATGGTATTATCCACATATTGATAGAGCCAATCTCGTCCGGAAAAGCGAATGATCCGATCAGCTTATTCAAACTATTTTTAAGTAAGAGGCGCGCTGTTGTATTGGCAACCCTGTTTTCACTAAACAATAAGAAAGCGGCACAACCGGGCACTTGTTTGCTGCTTACAGAAAATGAAACTTTAGAAGGTTGTTTTCCTGACAATATTATCAAAGAAGCTATATTAACCGATGCAAAAGATGTGCTAAAAAACGGTAATTCAATAACCAAAACCTATTTATATAATGATGAGTTCACTTGTTTTATTGAATTATTGCAGCCCGCGGTTTCGCTGGTAATATTTGGCGCCGGAAACGATGCTATCCCCCTTTTAAATTTAGCTGCGGTTTTGGGCTGGCATGTTACTTTGATAGACGGACGTACAAATTATGCCGTAACCGAACGTTTTCCTTTGGCCAAAAGGGTGATCACTGCCAAACCGGGCGAGGCGCTTTCTTATTTAACCTTTGATGAACGCACCGTTGTTATGCTCATGACCCACAATTATAATTATGACTTTGCCATATTGCGCCAGCTGCTGCCGCTTCATCTTACCTATGTTGGCGCGTTGGGGCCAAAAAAACGGCTTCACCGGATGCTGGATGAATTGAAAGAAGAAGGAACTGAAGTTACAACAGTCCAATTAGAAAGCGTACATGGCCCGGCAGGATTAGATATAGGTTCAGAAAACGCGGATGAAATAGCGTTATCTATATTAACAGAGATACAGGCGGTATTGAAAAAAAGTTCGGCAATTTCCTTACGGGATAAACCTTTTATACACGACCGTAGTTCCGGCCAAATAATTCAGCAGGCGTTATGACCGGAATAATTATACTTGCGGCCGGTTCATCGAGCCGGTTAGGCAGTCCAAAACAATCTTTAAATTACCAGGGGCAAACCTTGTTGCAAAGGGCAGTACAAACCGCGCTGGATTCGGATGCTGAAATAGTGGCGGTTATACTGGGCGCCAACGCTGAAATACTGCAAAATACTATTATCGATCAGCCCGTCTACGTTTTTTTGAACCCGGATTGGGGAGAAGGCATGGCCTCCTCTATTCGCTGCGGAATAAGTGAATTACAAAGAGCAGCGCCACACTTAACATCGGCAATTTTAATGCTTTGCGACCAGCCTTATGCTGATACATCCCTGATTAATCAATTAATACAGAATGCATCGCCTAACAAAATAGTGGCCAGCGCTTATAACGGCACCGTTGGCGCGCCAGCGTTGTTCGACAGTTCGTTTTTTCCGCAGTTGCTTTCACTTACAGGGCATGAGGGGGCTAAACGGATATTACTCGACCATCCGGATGATGTTATTTCAATACCTTTTCCATTAGGTGCAATTGATATTGACACTATTGATGATTATGATCGGTTGAATAACTAAACAGAAAACTTATAAATAGTTTTTGACCGGTAAACCTCCCCCGGTTTTAGCGTTGTTGACGGAAAATTCGGCTGATTTGGTGAATCTGGGAAGTGTTGGGTTTCCATTGCAAAGGCCGTGCGTTTTACATCTCTTTTACCGCCCCTTATAGTATTGATGCCCTGCATAAAATTACCGGTATAAAACTGCATACCGGGCTCATCGGTATATACTTCCATAATAATACCGCTTTTGTCGCCTGTTACCTTTGCTGCAGGCGTATGTATATCATGCGGGTTAAAAACAAAATTATGGTCATACCCGCTGCCGAATTTTAGCTGTTCATCGTCAG
>CAISKH010000209.1 GCA_903885865.1 uncultured Mucilaginibacter sp. | reverse complement strand
TCGTAGGCTCGAACGAGCGTAAATACGCGTGGATGGATGAAGGCTTTAATACCTTTATTAATAAGGTAGATACTAAAGTTTTTAATAACGGCGAGTATTTTCAGCCCCAAGATTTTCAAAAAACGGCCCCGGATATGTTTAACCCCGACGCGGACCCTATTATGACCACGCCGGATGTGATACAGCCCGATTACCTGGGTTTTGCTGCTTACGAAAAACCCGCGTTGGGCCTTACCATTTTACGCGAACAGGTTTTGGGCGAGGAAAGGTTTGATTTCGCATTCAGGACCTATATAAAACGCTGGGCATTTAAGCACCCTACGCCCTGGGACTTTTTCCACTCGATGGATAACGCGGCAGGCGAGGACCTGAGCTGGTTCTGGAACGAATGGTTCATGACCACCATGAAGCTGGACCAATCGGTTAAAGCGATAGATTATAACGATGGCGACCCTGCAAAAGGATCGTTAATAACCATTGAAAACCTGGGCGAAATGGCATTACCGGTTACTGCTGCCATAAAAGAAGAGAATGGAAATACAGGCATCGTAAAACTGCCTGCCGAAATATGGCAGCGCGGCGGCGTATGGACGTTCCCCTATAAATCAACTTCAAAAATTACCCTGGTTACCCTCGACCCTGAGCATAAATTGCCGGATATGGACCCTGAGAACAATTCGTTCAGCGGTGCACGGGTAGCGGCTGGCGTTACGGCGGCAACGGTAATTAAAAATTACCTGGATGCTATTGGCGGCGCCGATAAGGTAAAAGATTTAAAAGACATGGCCATAAATGCGGAAGGCACCATACAGGGTATACCTGTACAATTGGCCTATAAATATAAATCGCCTGATAAATTTGACTATAACGCGGTGGCGCCATCGTATAATAATTTTATCCTGCTGCATATTAAAGGAAATGGCGACAGCGTAAGCGTGGTGCAGCAAAATAAACCTGTTCCGGTTGCTAAAGACTACCAGCATCATTTAGCCGACCGCTTTGGCTTCTTCCCCGAACTGGATTATAACAAGCCCGGCTATTCACTGGCCTTAGATTCTTCGCTTCGTGCGGTTAATGGCGACCTGGCTTACCTGGTTATTGTAACCCATCCCGACGGCACCAAAGTAAAATGCTGGTTCGACCCGAAAACGGGTTACAAAATAAAACAGCTTACCGATGTGGCCAACAGTTCGCCAACCGAATTTAGTGATTACCGCGACGTGAATGGTGTTAAAATACCCTACGAAAGTAAAACCAGCCTGTTAGGCGCGGTGATTGATTTTAAGGTAACTAATGCGGTGGTAAATACGGGGTTGACGAATGAAATGTTTAAGTAACTATTGATAAGACTTCCGAAGTTTTTAAAACTTCGGAAGTCTTTGTTCCTGGAAATTATTTATAATTATTTATCCGTCAGTGCTATAGGATAAAATCATTTATAAACACACAGACGAATACGTCGTAACACCTTGTTACATGCTGTTGCACCTATTTTTGTCAACATATTGTATTTCAATTAGTTAAATTAAAATCTTGTTACGCGTGTTACATCTGTTACACCCTCGAGTGTAACATCCCGATGGCTATCGGGACAGCCAATAACCACCCATGAAGATATATCAGCAGCAACTACAGCTTAACCCGCGCAAAAGGGGCTTCCATTTGATCACTGCCGAAGTGATACAGGCCCTGCCGCAAATAGCTGAGATCAAAACAGGTATATGCCAGGTATTTATACAGCACACATCGGCCTCGCTAACCATCAATGAAAACGCCGACCCTACGGTTAGGAAGGACTTTGAAACATACTTCAGCAAAGCCGTACCCGAGAACGACTCCAACTACTTGCACGACGACGAAGGCCCCGATGATATGCCCGCGCATTTAAAGGCGGCATTGCTGGGCAGTTCGGTAACTATCCCCATCCGCAACGGGAAGCTGGCCCTGGGTATATGGCAGGGCATTTACCTGTGTGAGCACCGTAACTATGGCGGCGAGCGCAGTTTGATGGTTACTGTCTGGGGGGAGTAGGTTATTAAAAAGTCTCAACATTTCATTAAAAAATCATATTTCTGACAATTAAGATATTTATTGTAATTTTAATCCACCAATTATAGTAAACCTTAAAACCCCTGAATATGAAAACACGGAGAGCTTATTTAAAGTACGCCGGTTTGTCTTTAATAATAGTTGCCGGCATTGCGCTGGTTTCATTTAAAAAGATAAAACAGTTCATTACAAATGGCACCGATGGTACCATTTATGAGTTCACGATAGCCAAAAAAGGCATCATGATAGATAACGCCACATGTTATGCCTGGATACCAGAGGATGTTGGCACTATACGGGGCGTTATTGTTCACATGCACGGGTGTACCCGCGAGGGCGATGCCTGGCAAATGATGTACGATATTCAGTGGCGCGAACTGGCGCGCAAATGGCATGCTGTATTGCTGGCTCCTAAGTTTATAACCGGCGCGGGCAACAGTAAAACGTGCATGAACTGGTATAACCCTAATAATGGTACCGACGAGGTTTTCCTGGAGATGCTGACCACCTTAGCCACGAAAGCCGGTCATCCGGAAATTAAAACAGTTCCCTGGGCATTGTGGGGGCATTCGGGCGGATCGATATGGGTTACTTCTATGACAGGCCGTCACCCAGAGCGGGTGGTGGCAACCGTAGCCCAGGCATGCGGGGTTGATATTTCTGATATTCCCGCCACATTAAAAATCCCTATACTTCATCATAACGGCATACAGGACCTTTGCTACAATAACGTTACCTTATTTGCCAATGGGCGAAAAAAAGGCGCCTATTGGGCCCATGCGGTTAACCCGGTAGTGGCATCGGCAATGGACGGCCATATGGTGCATGATATGCGCTTACTGGCCATTCCCTGGCTTGATGCCTGCCTGGCAATGCGCTTGCCCGAAAAAGCAGGTGATTCGAAACTTCGTGATATTGATCCATCCCGCGCGTGGCTGGGCGATACGGCTAAAAGAACGGTGGCACCAATTGCCTCTTTTCAGGGAGATAAATTGGCAGCCTGCTGGTTCCCTAACCAGGAACTTGCTCAAAAATGGGTTGAATATATGGCAACCGGTACCGTGATCAGTAAAACTCAGCCGCCGGCTCCTTATGGCCTTATCGCCAATTACTCAGTAAACAGTGTATTGTTAAGATGGCGCGCCGACCCCGACCTGGAAAGCGGCATAAAGACGTTCATTGTATACCGCGATGGCGCTGAATTTCAAACACTTCTGTACAAAACAAAAAAAGAATCAACCAAGCAGCCCGGCTACCAGGTATGGAACAACGGCGATAACCCGGCCCCTATACCTGCGCCTGATATGGCCTTTACTGACGTGAATATTGATGATAAAACCACGCATACTTACCAGGTTGCGGCGGTAAATTGGTCGGATGTGGCAAGTAAAAAAAGCGAGCCGATAACTATTGAGAACGGAAAAATTAAATAACCTATTTAAAGAGATATGAAAACACGAAAAAGTTATTTAAAGTATAGCGCACTGCTGGTAATAGTATGCCTTTGTATGGGCATGGCATCTTTTATAAAGAAAAGTATGGTGAAACCCGCTGGCAAAGATGGCACCATTTATTCATTTACTGTTGCCAAAAAAGGCACCATGATAGATGATGCTACCTGCTACGCCTGGATACCTGAGGATGTGGGGACGGTACGCAGTGTTATTGTTCACATGCACGGCTGTACCCGTGAAGCCGATGCCAAAAAAATGATGTACGATATTCAATGGCGCGAGCTGGCCCGTAAATGGCATTGTGTTTTACTTGCCCCTAAATTTATAAGTGGTACCCGTTGTGGCAACTGGAGTCAGCCAGCCAATGGATCGGATGTGGCGTTTTTAACTATGCTGGATACGTTAGCGGAAAAGGCGGGCCATCCCGAAATTAAGACCGTTCCGTGGACATTATGGGGCCATTCAGGAGGTGCAAACTGGGTAACAACCATGTGCGGTAAATACCCTGAGCGTGTCGCTACAATGGTGGTACAGGCCTGTGGTGCCGATATCTCGACCAACCCTGCGACATTAAAAATACCCATTTTCCATCACAACGGCATACAGGATCTTTGCTATAACAACGCTTCCCTGGTTGCAAAGGGACGGAAAAAAGGCGCTTATTGGTCCCATGCAGTTAACCCCATTGTAGAATCGGGCATGGATGGGCACCAGGTGCATGATATGCGTTTTATGGCTATCCCGTGGCTGGATGCCTGCCTGGCTTTGCGCCTGCCGTTAAAGGCCGGAGATGCAAAACTGCGCGAGGTAGATACAACTAACGCCTGGTTGGGCGATACCGCCAAAAGAACCGTTGCCCCCGCGGCAGCTTTCAAGGGTGACAGATCAGCGGCTTACTGGTTCCCCAACCAAAGTTTGGCAGAAAAGTGGGTAGAATATATGGCAACAGGTAATGTAACCGATAAAACACCGCCCCCTGCACCTTATGACCTATCAGCTACCTACGCCAAAAACAAACTAACACTGCGATGGAAAGCCAGCCCTGACCTGGAAAGCGGCCTTAAAACATTTATAATTTACAGGGACGGAAAAAAATTGGAGACACTTACTTACACAACCAAAACGCTGTTCAGTAAAGAAAAAGGTTACCAGCGATGGAACAACGGCGACGACCCCGCCCCGCTAAAACTGCCCGAACTGGCCTTTGTTGACCCGCATGCGGATAGCAAAAGCACCCATACTTACCAGGTAAGCAGCGTTAACTGGTCAGACACGCAGAGCAAAAAAAGCGCGGCGATTACGCTGAAAGAGGGGAAGGTTAAATAATAAATATTGAGCACCGTCCCGATAGCTATCGGGATTGAATATCGAATGATGAAGTCATTTCATCGTTCGATATTCGTTATTAAAAGCGTACATATTTTTCGGTCAGCGCCTTATCTATTTGCTTTTCGAGGGCTTTTTTTGCCTGTTTACGCAGTATAAATTCAAAAATGCTCATCCACCCGGGCAGGTTGCTCTCGCTGATATCAAATAGCCAGGCCAGCGCCAGTTTATCCTTGGGGAAACCGTTGGGTTTGCATAGGCCGTCGTTTGCCAAACCATAACCTATTTGCAATGATTGCTCAAAGCCGGGGCTGGCAGGGCGCAGTTCAACCCTGAACCTGCAGGGCTTGCCGCTCCTGTTCCTGAAAAGATGGTTAACATTCGGTTCGGCAGTGGCCGATTCGCCAGGCTTGAGGGTTACTATCTTTTTGCCTAAACCTATTTGCAACTCTCCATCCAGGCAATCAAATTTTTCGCTGTATGTTTTATGGTAATGCAGGCCTACGCCGCCGCCGTTTGCGAGTTCAACCTCAACCAGTGTGCACTCGCCGTTTGTTTCGGCAGCGGTTTTAATGAACGTAACGTAATCTTTTTGAATAGGGTTGTAAATTTTTCTTTCCATTGTCATAACGAGTTGGTTTATAGCTAATATACGTATTTGAGTTTTTAACGGTTTGCTGTGAAGTAAAAATTGCAGATGAAAACATCGAAAACAAAAATATTGTATATTTATCCATCTTATTATATACCCGGTTACCATTAAAAACAAACGCAATGAAAAACTTTGCATTATCTTTTATTCTTTCCCTAACTGTATCAGCAGTATTTGCACAACGCCCCGCTGCCGACCACGAAGCAGCCAAAGGCGGCGAAATAACCATTCAACCCATCACACATGCCACATTGGTTTTAACTTACCAGGGCAAAAATATATATGTTGACCCAACCGGCGGGGCAAATGCCTTTAACGGTATCGGCGCGCCCGATATGATATTGATAACCGATATACACGGCGACCATTTGGATCCTAAAACCATTGATGCTATTAACACGGCGCACGCGGTATTGGTTGTTCCGCAAGCGGTAGCCGATAAGGTGCCGG
>CAISKH010000208.1 GCA_903885865.1 uncultured Mucilaginibacter sp. | reverse complement strand
TGTTGAGGGTTTAACAAAAATTTATGGAGAGCAAAAGGCGGTTGATAATATAACTTTCAGCGCCGGGCCGGGTGTATTGGGTTTCCTGGGGCCTAATGGCGCAGGAAAATCGACCACCATGAAAATACTTACCTGCTTTATCCCGCAAAGCGGCGGTATGGCCCAGGTATGCGGGTATGATGTAAACAAGCAGGCTTTAGAAGTTAAACGCAACATAGGTTACCTGCCCGAAAGCAACGCACTTTATACAGATATGTACGTAAAAGAATCCCTGGCTTTTATAGCGGGTATTCACGGGATGCAACAACCTGCCAAACGCATTGCAGATGTTATTGAACTAACCGGGCTCGGCCCCGAACAGCATAAAAAAATAGGGCAGCTATCCAAAGGTTACCGCCAGCGGGTGGGTTTGGCGCAGGCTATTTTACATGACCCGCAAGTGTTAATTTTAGACGAGCCCACCTCGGGGCTTGACCCTAATCAACTCATCGGCATCCGCCGGTTGATATTGGATCTGGGTAAAACAAAAACCATTATCCTCTCTACCCATATTATGCAGGAAGTGGAAGCGGTATGCGATCACGTTATTATTATTAACAAGGGTAAAATAGTTGCTGATGATAACCTACAGCAATTGCGCGATAAAAACAAAGGAAAAACGCTGGAGAATATATTTATAGGGTTAACAGGTATATAATATTGCCTTTTATAAGCATATGCAATTTTTTTTTGTAATAATTGAAGATTTTTTTTTAAGTACCCCCCCCCTTTTTTACGCGGCAGGAGTATTTAGAGAAAATGATCGCATTTGCGGCTGAACGTGAATATATTTTTCACTTAAATCCATTGTCATGAAAAAGCGTAGCTTAACAATTATTCTATTAGTTTTAACGATTGCATTTGCAAGGGCGCAATCAGAAAAGAAATTTGCCGTCGGCCTGAGTACAGATATGGCCCTACCCTACAATAATGACTACGGCTATGTGGACGGCCTCGGCCTCACGGCAAAAATCGAATATGCCCTAAGCCCCAAGTTGCGGTTAGCCTTTATGCCTGCGTATTTTACCGCGCCCTCAAATAATCGCAGTGATTACACCTATGCCAATCAGGCAGAAACAGTTGTTAAACCCGGCGGGCCTAATGTGATTTACAAATATATTCCCCTGAAGGTGGGCTTGCGGTATTACTATGCGCAAAACATATATGTGGAAGCTGGTGCGGGCAAAATTTTTAGCGCAAACAGTATAACAGAAAACGGATTTCTTTCTACCGTTGGTGTAGGCGGAATAACGACCATTAATGAAAATAATTTTTTTGATTTTGGTTTTAATCTTACGCGGGGTTACCGAAACAATGATTTCTATGTGGGTGCCGCGAGCCAATATGGCCTGACGGCTGGTTACATACACTTTTTTTAAACTCTGAGTACTTTTTGCATTAGCAAATAATGTTGTAATTTCGGCGTTCAATGGCGTTTACGCAAAGTGTATAGTATACTAAAAAAAGAAATCACTTCTTACCTCAGTTCGCTGGTGGCTTATGTTACCATTGGGGTGTTCCTGCTGGTGTTGGGTTTGTTTTTATGGGTGTTCCCTGATTCAAGCATTTTAGATTACGGCTTCGCCGGGTTAGACAGCCTGTTTAGCACGGCGCCCTACCTGTTCATGTTCCTCATTCCGGCTATAACCATGCGGTCGCTTGCCGAAGAACGCAGGGAAGGCACCTTTGAGCTATTAGTTACCCGCCCGCTAACCGACCTGCAAATTGTATTGGGGAAGTATTTTGCCGCCGCACTCATCGCTTTATTCGCTTTAATACCTACGCTTACCTATTATTATTCGGTTTATATTTTAGGTACGCCGCAGGGCAATATTGATAGCGGCGCGGTAATTGGCTCCTACATCGGGTTGTTTTTATTGGGTGCGGCGTTTGCAGCAATTGGTTTGTTTGCGTCGTCGATCACCAAAAACCAGATCATCGCTTTTACTATCGCGGTTTTCCTGTGTTTCTTTATTTACAGCGGGTTCGATTCGCTTAGCGGGTTGCTTTCCCTGCAAAATTCGGGTTTGCAAAGCCTGGGCATTACTGAACACTATCAATCTATAAGCCGCGGCGTTTTAGACACGCGCGACCTTACTTATTTTATCGTATTAACCGGCTTATTTATTTGCCTAACATTGTTTGTATTGTTAAGGCAACGGCAAAAAAGCTTAAAGAATGCGACCTTATATAAATTAATAGCCGCGTTAATTATAATAGCCGTTTTATCAGGCATCACCTTTACCCGTTTTGATTTTACTAAAGAGAAACGCTATACCATTTCGCAGATCAGCCGAAATGTGTTGGATAGCCTGTCGGAACCTGTAAAGGTCACTGTTTATTTGCAGGGCGATTTAAGCGGCGGTATGAAACGCTTGCAGCACGCCACTAATGATATGCTGAACGACCTGCAGGCATACAGTCACCGGAAATTGCAATTTGAATTTGTAGACCCCCTTAAAAACTTAACCGCCGACCAGCAAAGCCAGGCCATACAGGACCTGCAAAGCCGGGGAATTGAGCCGACCGCGCTTAGCGTAACAACGGATGATGGCGTAACGCAGAAAACCATTTTCCCGGCGGCAATGGTTTCTGGCAATGGCAAGGATATCCCGGTTAAACTGTTATACCAGCAAACACAAATGGACGTTTCGGCCGATGAGGTACTAAATAACTCCATCCAAAACCTGGAATACGCGTTTATATCGGCCATAAAAAAAGTAACGCGCGGCGGCAGGCCCCAGATAGGTTTTACCACCGGGCATGATGAATTGAATGACCTGCAACTGAATGACGCTATGAAATCATTGTCGGACGGGTTCCTGATAGGCCGGGTTGATCTGGCCACCATCCCGTTTGATAGCCTGTTGAACGTAAAACTGATCGTAATACCCAAACCCGAAAAACCATTTACCGAACTGGAAAAATTTAAACTGGACCAATACCTGATGCGAGGCGGTAAGGTGCTTTGGACGATAGACCAGGTGAGCGCCGAACTGGACAGCATGCGGCGGCATAGCGGTGGCCAGCAACTGGCATTTGCCAAGCAATTAAATTTAGACGATCAGCTCTTCGTTTATGGTGTCCGAATAAATTACGACCTGATAGCCGATATTAACTGTGCACAGATACCCGTTAAAACAGGCAGCATTGGCGGGCAGGCGCAAATATTGCCGGTACCCTGGTTATTTTACCCCGTATTTATACCGCTCTCCAAACACCCCATCGTTAAAAATCTTGACGGCATATCGGGCGAGTTTGTGAGCACAATTGATATACTCGAAACCAAAAACGTTGCAAAAACAATTTTACTGGCTTCATCACCCTATAATAAAAAATTATCGGCCCCATACCTGCTTTCGCTGCAGGCCATTGAGCAGCCGCCCGACCCTAAGACATTTCAAAGCGCACCAAAAACCACGGCTGTTTTACTGGAGGGCAGGTTTACTTCCGATTTTAAAAATCGTCCGCTGCCCGAGGGCCTGAAGGAGACTATTACAATATTACCTGAAAGCAAACCCACAAAAATGATTGTGATAAGTGATGGCGATGTGTTTAAGAACCAGGTTGCTTCGGATGGGTCGCCCTACCCGTTAGGGTACGATTATTACACCAAGCAAACCTTTGGCAATAAAAATTTGTTGCTCAATATTGCCGATTATATGACCGATGATTCGGGCCTGATAGCGTTGCGGAACAAGGAAATTAAACTGCGCCTGCTTGACCGGGCACGTGTGCGCAGCGAAAAATTATACTGGCAGTGTATTAATACAATTATTCCTTTGTTTTTAGTGTTAATATTTGCTATTTTTCAACATTATATTCGCAAAAGAAAGTATGCTCATTAAATTTTATACTTTTGACTAATTAACACTAAATTTATATATGAGATTTATAGTTTCCACCTCAACTTTATTGAAGCAATTACTGGCTGTAAGCGGCGCGTTAAGCAACAGCACCGTTTTGCCGATACTGGAAAACTTTTTGTTTGAAATTAAGGATGGAAACTTAACCATTTCGGCTACCGACCTGCAAACCAGCATGACCACCTCGTTAAACGTTGAGGCTAAAGAGAACGGGCGCATAGCCATACCATCGCGTATATTATTAGAGACCCTAAAATCGTTACCCGAGCAGCCCATCGCTTTTTCGGTTGATGATGCTACGTTCGCTATAGAAATAAACGCAGGTGACGGTAAATATAAACTGAGCGGCGAAAATGGCGAGGATTTCCCCAAAATACCGGTTGTTGAAAATGCTTCGTCGGTAAATTTACCGGCATCGGTTTTGGCCGAGGCTATTAACAAAACCATATTCGCCGTTAGTAATGACGAGCTGCGCCCGGCCATGACAGGCGTTTACTGCCAGCTATCGAGCCAGTATTTAACATTTGTAGCTACCGACGCGCATAAGCTGGTACGCTACCGCCGTTTAGATGCCAAAGCAGATTCAACTACTTCATTTATATTGCCTAAGAAGGCATTAACCCTGCTAAAATCGGCATTGCCTACTGATGATGTAAATGTATCGGTTGAGTATAACAGTACCAGTGCTTTCTTTAAATTTAACAACATTAATCTGGTATGCCGTTTAATTGATGAGCGCTACCCGGATTATGAAGCGGTTATCCCGTTAAATAACCCCAATAAACTAAGTATTGACCGTCTTGCATTTTTAGGCTCATTGAGCCGGGTTGCTATTTATGCCAATAAAACCACGCACCAGGTAAGGCTGAAAATTAACGGCAGCGAGCTGCATATTTCATCAGAAGATATTGACTTTGCCAACGAGGCGCACGAGCGCTTAAGCTGCCAGTATGAGGGTGAGGATATGGAGATTGGTTTTAATGCCCGTTTTTTGATCGAGATGCTGAAAAATTTAAGCGGCGAAGAGGTATCGTTAGAGATGTCTTCGCCTAACAGGGCCGGGTTGCTATTACCGCAGGGAGGCGACGAGAACGAAGATGTGCTTATGCTGGTAATGCCGGTAATGCTTAATAGTTATGCTTAATCCGCCCGTAGGCGGATAAATTATAGATCCAAGTTCATGGTCCGGCGTAAAAACCGGACTTTTTTGTTAAACCTGATAACAAAACTTATAATAAGCAGTTATATAGCCATCTGGTGATTTATGAATAGCAGAGTATTGATTTTAGTTTTTGCCGGGCTTATAATGGGTTTGTTATCGTGTAAAAAGGGTAATGGCGATGTGCTTGCGACCGTCCAAACCACCAATCTTAATGTAGTTAACGCGAGTGCCGATACCTTGAATTTTTACGACGATGGCACCCGGGTAAATAATGGCTCAAATTTATATCCTGATGGTTCATTAGGATACCAGGCGGTAACAGCAGGCGCGCAAAGTTACCAGTTTAAAAAAGCCGGAAGCCCCAATACGCTGGTTGATATTTCGTTAACGCTGGACGTATCAACGTTGGCTGTACAAAAGCTGTATTCAATATTCATAGCCGGTGAAACAGCTGACAAGGTGATTTTTACCAGGGACACTTTAGTTAGCGATACAGGGGCAAGGGTAAGATTTGTGAACGCTTCGCCAATAACCGGAACGCTTGATGTAACTATAGGAAACACATTTAATTATAAAAAACTTGCTTTTAAATCGGCAACGGGGTTTATTCATGTTAACAGCGGGAAAAATACGTTAACAATTTACCAGTCGGGAAGCACAACCCCGCTGGCCCAGGGTACGTTAACATTAAATGGGAGCACCTCGTACACTTTATTTACAAGAGGGCAGCTAAATGGTACGGGTAATAGCGCGTTTGCCGCCCGCATTTTAACGGTTAGGTAATTATTAAAAAATGACTGGAAGAAATAAGGCGATTGTTTTTCTGTTTTTATGCGGTGTGGGCATAATGGTTATCACATTTATTGTCTCGTGCGGAAAAAGCGGCAATACAGCGCCTGCCGGATCAAACGTGCAGATGCAGGTGATAAATTTAAGCCCCGACCTGCTTGCCGTAAATTTATGGGTAAGTTATGTTAAGCAAAACAAAACCCCTTATACTTACCCCAGCCCTTCAGGGTATTTCACCTTAGGCAATATTGATACCCCCATACAGATCAGGTCGTATTTCGCTTCTGTTTCAACTACCAACCTGGTATCATTAAATAAGGTCTTAAAACCCAATTTAAAATATACTTTGTTTATTACCGGTTTGCGGGCCGATAGCTCCATTACCTCCATATTTACAGTTGATACCGCCGCAGCGCCAGCTGTGGGGCGCGGTAAAATAAGGTTTGTTAACGCTTCGCCGCATTCGAACCCGTTAGATATAACCGCAAATGGTACGCTTGCGTTTACTAACCAGGTCTATAAAAATATATCTAAATTTATTGAGATACCGCCGGGTAATTATGATTTTAAAATAATGCCAACAGGCACAACTACTAATATACTGGCAGATATGCCCGGCGTAACCATATCTGACGGTAAAATATATACCTTATACTGTCATGGTATATCAGGCGGGGCAGACTCTGTGGCTTTTAGCGCCGGAATTTTAAGTAACAAGTAGGCTTTGCCATATATAATCCTATTTTTGCCCAAAAATTAAGCCATTGGAACTCATAAAAAACATCCTCGATTTTATACTGCATATTGATAAGCACCTGGTGCAAATTACCAGCCATTACCAGGGATGGACCTACCTGATATTATTCGCCATTATATTTTCTGAAACAGGTTTTGTCGTCACCCCGTTCCTTCCCGGCGACTCGTTATTATTTGCTGCGGGCGCGTTAATAGCCGGGGGCAGATCGGGCCTTGATATTTATATTTTAACGCTTATTTTGATAACTGCCGCTGTTACAGGTAATTCCTTAAATTACGCGTTGGGGAACTACCTTGGCCCTAAAGTATTTAAAGAAAAAAATAAAATATTAAAACTGGAGTATTACCGGCAAACCAAAGCGTTTTTTGACAGGCATGGCGGTAAGTCGGTAATATTTAGCCGGTTTATGCCTATTATACGCACCATAGCGCCATTTGTAGCCGGGGTGGGGCATATGCCGTTCTTGCGCTATAGCCTATACAATATAATAGGTGGCGCGGCATGGGTAATACTGTTCCTGTTCGCGGGGTATATGCTGGGTAATGTGCCATTTTTTAAGGCCCATTTTTCGCTGATCGGTATAGCTATAATTTTGGTATCCATTATTCCGCCCGTAATCGCTGGTATTAGGAGCAGGAAGAAAACAAAGTAAAGACGCAAAGCATTGCGTCTTTGAATAATGTTGTCACCGAGACGCAAAGCATTGCGTCTCTACATCACCGGAAATTTTTGCCGCCCTTTTTTTCCGCGATACCTGAACCAAATATAATAAGCCGGGCCAAACAAACAATATAAATATGCAGAAGATGCACAATAGTTTTCAGGTAAAACAATGGCCAGGGTTGCCGCCACTAACGAAATACCCATACAGATCAGATTCATTCCGGCGGCCGTTTTAGTTGCATAGAGCTCTGTTGGGGTGAGCTCGAGCGCCGCTGCAAATTTTTGCGCATGCCGGTACATCAGGTAAAACAAAATATAAATGGCTATAAATCCGGCGCTATATACCAGCATAAGTGGCCGTATTTGTTCGTTACGTATCATCAGGTTTTGTTCTTTTTGCGGTGCAAATACCAATTCAAACAAAAACTTTAAAGGGTAGGTATATACCAGCACAACAAACAACAGGGTAGCGTTTAGCGCGATGATATAGTTATCAGATAGTCCGTACCGCCTGAAGAATAAATTCTGGCCGTTCCATATATTTAACAAGATCAGAAAGCATATCGCGAAACTTAATAAGTTTTTAAGGTTCATGGTTTCTACCAGGCCATCAAATGTCTTGGGTGGATCAAGCGTTACAATAATAAGCGTTAAAGCAAACGCGAATGCCGCATCACTGAATGTTTCTATGCGCGATGGCTCATGGCTGCGCCATTTAATGCCATCATTTTTATTAATGTGTGCTGCTGCTTTTGCTCTCATAATTATTAATTGGTGAACGCCGCTATTTTCCCTGCTTTAAATATACTTTCTTCTTTCTGTATTTTATGCATATCATCCGCACTTAAAGGTTGTTTGATCAGTTTGTTCAGGTCAGGCTGCCCGGCATCTATCCATGCCGAGTACCAAAAGCTGCCCACCGATAGCACCGCCGACCGCATCCGCCGCTGAACCATGCCCTGCAGCATTTTCTGGTAGGCCAGGCTATAGGCAACCGAATAATCCTTTACATCCCTTTTGCCGCGCTTTTCTATACTGTATTTTTTAGCTGCAGGGAATGTTTTGTTGAGGATACGTTCGAAACGTAAAACAGAATCAACTTCTTTAAAAGATACGCGGCAAATTTTAAAAGCCTCTTTTAACGGGTTCTCTATGTAACGTGCTTTGCCGGTATAGCAATTATAATCAGCTGCAAAAAGCTCGGGCAGGCGGCTTTCCCATAAGGCATGCAGGCCGGTTTGGCCGGTTAGTTGCCCGTTATAGTTTTGGGTGAGGTGCAGCGGCACATGCGCGTCGGCAACGTAATGGCCCAGGTTTGCCGATGCTGTTAAAATGCCTGTGGTATCATGGCCCTTAAAAGCGTCGACCAGTTTATAGTAATTGTATTGAATGGCCCACGGCACGGTGCCGTATTTGTTCAGGGTATCTTCCGAATATTTTACCACCGCGTCGTTCCAGCGTTGTGGTATTAGGCGAAAGGGGCTTTTGCCGTAATGATCGGCATTTAAGAAGTGGCGCGGCGCTTCGGCCGAATCCACATAGCGCCGTTTATCCGCGGCTATGGCATGTTCGGTTATAAAACCAATATTGGCTTTGTAAAAACCTGCCATCGCCTTCGGCAAAGTAAAAACCGCCAAACGGTTTATACGGTAATGTGCGAAGAAACCCCAGGACGAGCAGAGGATGATTAGTAATAATCCGGTGATGAGCCTGGTTGCAAGTTTCATTACTGTTTGCTACGCTGATATTTATAATGCAGCCGCTTCAAAGTTTCTTCGGCTGCCTCATCAGTGGAAACGCCATAGCCCGATACCAATACCCCCTTAACGCCCGATTTTGATGCCAGTGCATAAACCGTAGCCTCATCGCCCGGATCGGATTCGCCTTCGTAGCGGTACAGGTCGATAATTTCAAATTCATCGGCGGTGTACTCCTGTTCGGCAACTTTTAGGCGGTTCCCGGCTAAATTAAAATCAAGCGTATAGCCCTGCTTTTTTAGCTGCTCAATAGCCTCGGTAATGGTGGCGTAATGAAATTTTTGATCCATGAGATAGTATGCAATAGTGTTAAGAGTAAATTTAAGTAATTATATTGTTAAACTAAACCCGGTAAGTTTTGTTAGTATATTTACATTATAGCAGGGCGGCGGTACTCACCCGGTCATCACTTCGTTCGACCACCATCTCTTCGCCTTTGGCGAAAAGAGGGAATGAAAAAATATTTTAACCCTCTTTCCGCGCAGCGAAGAGAGGGTCGACCAGTCCCGATAGCTATCGGGATAGTCGGGGTGAGTAATCGCCGCCATGCTAACATTTATTCAGCCTATGATCCTAAAAAAAAACAACCCTAAACCCGCAAAAAAAAGGAACATCTGGAAATGGTTTACAGTGCTTGGCCCCGGCCTCACCACCGGCGCGGCTGATGATGACCCATCAGGCATAGCCACCTACTCGCAAACCGGCGCGCAGTTTGGCTACGGGCAGTTGTGGACAGCCTTGTATATGCTGCCGTTTATGACCGCCGTACAGGAGGCCTGTGCCCGCATTGGCCTGGTTACCGGCCAGGGCATAGCAGCTGTCGTTAAAGATCATTACGGCAAAGGGGTGCTGTACGCGGTTGTTGGCCTGGTGGTAGTTGCCAATACCATAAATATTGGCGCCGATATTGGCGCTATGGCCGAAGCGGCAAACTTGTTAATACCCATGCCATTTGTTGTATTAACGCTGCTTTTTACAGTGAGCATTTTGCTGTTAGAGATATTTACCAGTTACCGCCTTTATTCAAAAATATTAAAATGGCTGGCGCTTACGCTGCTGGCCTATCCTATTACCGTATTTATTATTCACCAGGACTGGCCCACTGTGCTAAAAGCGAGCGTAATACCGCATGTTGAATTTAGCTTTGCCTTTTTATTTATCATTACCGGTGTATTTGGCACAACCATTACCCCTTATATGTTTTTCTGGGAGGCATCGCAGGAGGTGGAAGAAATAAACGAAAAGGGCCATGCCGACGGTAATAAAACCGGGGTTTGCTGGGCCGATATCCACAACATGCGGAAAGATAATACAGCGGGCATGATCATATCCGAATTTACTACCTGGTGCATTATACTGGTGGGCGCGGCAGTTTTACATCAAAGCGGGGTTAAGGATATTAAAACTGCGGCTGATGCGGCAAAAGCTTTGGAGCCGCTGGTGCATTCATTTCCTAATGCGGGTTTTTTGGCTAAGCTTATATTTTCGATAGGTATTAT
>CAISKH010000207.1 GCA_903885865.1 uncultured Mucilaginibacter sp. | reverse complement strand
TTATAAAAAAATATCTTTTTTATCCAGCGATCACCCATTGGCCGATTATCTTTTTTTAAGAGGTTTATTTACCCCCGATACGATCGCCAAAATATTAAACTGCGACGAAAAAGAGGTTTATAATGTTTTATTCTCAACAAACTATCTTGCTAACCCTTGCTGTACTAATGAAGAACGCGCCTCGTGGTTTGAAACCAATTTATACATGCAAAACCAGTTGCTGCGCGATACTGATGTAATGAGCATGAGTAATGGGCTGGAAGTTAGAGTGCCGTTTTTAGATGAGGATTTTCAGCAGGCCGTAAATAGTATCTCGTCAGCAATAAGATTTAGCAAAAATCAGCCAAAAAAATTGCTTATTGATGCTTTTAAAGATGTACTGCCAACATCCGTATGGAACCGCCCTAAAATGGGCTTTAGCTTTCCGTTGCAGCAATGGATGAGGCAGCATACAGAAATATGCAACGAAAACTTGTATAAAAACAGCAAAGCGAAAAGCATTATTAAAGGGTTTAAAAACGATGAAGTGCATTGGTCAAAAGCCTTCGCGCTTTACCAGGTACAAGCTCATGCCTAAAAGAATATTTCTTTTTACATTGCAAACATTTAGCGCTACAGGTGGAATACAAAAAATGACCCGCACGCTCGCGCACGCTTTACAACAAGTTGCTCTGCGCAACCAATGGGATTTTAAACTTTGGTCGGCTTATGATGCATTTAATGATTTGATGCCAGAGTATTTACCTGCCGAAAATTTTAGAGGTTTTGGCACCAAAAGTTGGTTGATTATTTTAAATTCGATAAAAATCGCATCGCGGGCAAACGTAATAATTATAAGCCACGTTAACATGGCCAGTATTGGCCTTATTATAAAAGCAATAAACCCAAAGTGTAGCGTTTGGCTCATTGCACACGGCATTGAGGTTTGGCGCCCTTTATCATTTATAAAAAAACTATTTCTGAAACGATGCGATAAAATTATTTGTGTAAGTACCTTTACCAAACAGGAAATGATAGGATGGCATAACGTAGACACAAATAAATGCGAGGTATTAAACAATGCCTTAGATCCGTTTATGAAATTGCCAGTAAGTTTTAAAAAAAACGAACATTTATTGCAGCGATATAAATTATCTGCCGACTCACTTATATTATTCACGTTGACGAGGCTGGATTCGGCAGAGCAATACAAAGGGTATGAACAGGTAATAAAAGTTATAAATGAATTAAAGGTCAGGTTTCCATCTATCAAATACATTCTTTCGGGTAAGTATGATGCTGTAGAAGAGGCCCGAATTAAATATTTGATCAATGAATATAATGTTGACGACCAGGTTATATTAACCGGGTTCATTTATGAAAGCGAGCTTCCTGATCATTTCTTATTAGCCGACCTGTTTGTTTTGCCAAGTAAAAAAGAAGGCTTTGGTATTGTTTTTATTGAGGCGCTGGCCTGCGGTTTACCTGTTGTTTGCGGCAATGTTGATGGCAGTATGGACGCGATCAGAAATGGTGAATTGGGAACAGCCGTTAATCCGGATGATCTTAATGAACTTAAAAATACCTTGTCGGAATATTTACAAACACCACTAACAACAGTTATGCGCAAAAAACTTCAGCAACAATGTTTGCATTATTTTAATGAAGAGGATTATATAAACAAATTACAACAATTACTGCAGGATGAACCAATCAGCTGAAGAACATTGGGATTTAGAGATCACTCCTGAAAATAATCTTTTTAGTTTAAAACTAAAAGATGTATGGCAGTATCGCGATTTACTTATCTTGTTAGTAAGGCGCGATTTTGTATCATTTTATAAGCAAACCATCCTGGGACCCATATGGTTTTTTATCCAACCCGTAATTACAATTGCAATTTATACGCTGGTATTTAGTAGCATGGCTAAAATTTCAACTGATGATGTGCCGGCGCCGTTATTTTATTTGGCCGGAACAATTATATGGAATTATTTTGCCGACTGCCTCACCAAAACGTCTACCGTTTTCAAAGATAACTCCGCAATGCTGGGCAAGGTATATTTTCCGCGGCTTATCATGCCATTAAGTATTGTATTCTCAAACCTTATCCGGTTTGCTGTACAGTTTTTGCTGTTTATTGTGCTGCTGTTTTTTTATTATTTCAAAGGCGCGGCCATCCACCCAACTGTTTATATATTACTTTTTCCATTACTAATAATTCTCATCGCCGCGCTGGGGTTGGGTTTGGGTATGCTGATTTCGGCAGTAACCACAAAATACCGCGACCTGGCATTCGTGGTCTCTTTTGGGGTACCTTTGTTGATGTATACCACCACAGTAATATACCCACTATCGGAAGCTATTTCAAAATACCCGGCTTATAGCTGGTTTATAAAATTTAACCCTATTACGGCGTTAATTGAAACTTTCAGGTATGGCTTTTTAGACAGGGGAAGCTTTAGCTGGACCTTAATGGGATATAGCACAGCAGTTACCCTAATAATATTATTACTGGGCATTGTTGTTTTTAATAAAGTTGAAAAAACATTTGTTGATACGGTATAATGGCTAAGGCAATAAAAGTAGAGCACCTTTCAAAAGCATATCAATTAGGTAATTTTGGCACGGGTACCATATCGCGCGACCTGGAACGGTTTTGGGCGAGGATAAGAGGCAAAGAAGACCCGTTTTTAAAAATAGGTGAAATTAATGACCGTACTACAAAAGGCAAGAGCGATATTGTATGGAGCTTAAAAGATCTCAGTTTTGAGATAGAGCAAGGTGATTCGGTTGGAATTATAGGGCGTAATGGGGCTGGCAAAAGTACCTTGCTGAAAATTTTGAGCAGGGTCACCTCTCCCACTACAGGTTCTGTAAAAATTAAAGGCCGCATAGCCAGTTTGCTTGAGGTTGGCACAGGGTTTCACCCGGAGCTATCGGGCGAAGAAAACATTTATCTTAACGGTGCAATATTAGGTATGCGCAAAGCCGAAATTAAACGCAAATTTGATGCTATTGTAGATTTTGCCGGCGTTGAACGCTATATAGATACCCCGGTTAAACGCTATTCATCGGGCATGTATGTGCGCCTCGCCTTTGCTGTAGCCGCACACCTTGAATCGGAAATATTGATAGTTGATGAAGTGTTAGCGGTAGGCGATGCCGAGTTCCAGAAAAAGTGCCTGGGTAAAATGGGTGAGGTAAGTAAGGGAGAGGGAAGGACGGTTTTATTTGTGAGCCATAATATGGATTCGATTAAAACAATTTGCAATAAGGGAATGGTATTAAATAACGGAACAATACTATTTAACGGTAACGTTACAGACGCTGTTAAAAAATATATTGTTAATAGCGGCTATGATGCATTAATTACAACAATAGCCGATGTTTCTCTTAGTTCGGCAATGGTTTTGAAATTATTTCAAATAAATAAATCATTGATCACAACCCACAATGACCTTGAATTTGTTGTTAAAACAAAAAGTGCCGAAATTAATCCTATCACTTCAATAGCTATCCTGGTATATAACGATCAGGACCAAAAAGTTGCTTTTTTAGATCTTCGTTGTGATGATCTTTATAACAAATCAACTGTTTCTAAAGAGATAGAAATTAGCGGCTGTTTAAAAAATTTGCCCCTTTTACCCGGTTTATACAAATTAGGTATTCATATCCAGTCTAATCTTTTATTCAAAGATTTTTTTGATTTACTCACTTTTGAAGTTTTACAAAAAAAACTATCTAACAACAATCTGCCTTATGATCTTTCAGTAAGGGGGGTACTGGAAATTGATTATGCCATTAATGATATAAAAAGCTTTTAATGAACTACGAACAATTATACGAGGATAAAAAGGAAGCGTACTATGTTCATGAACGCAAAGAGCTTTTACCTTTTATACCTCCTGATATTAAAACCATACTTGATATTGGATGCGGCAACGGCGCGTTTGGGTCGCTTTTAAAAAAGCATTTCGATTGCGTAGTTTGGGGTATTGAACCTAATAAACAGGCGGCAGATTTAGCCCTTAATAACTTGGATAAAGTAATTAACAGCCTATTTTTAAAAGACCTGCCTGAATTAGCAGACAAAAAGTTTGACGCAATATTTTTTAATGATGTATTAGAACATCTAACAGAACCAGCTGAGGCCTTATCATTATGCAAAAAAATACTGGCGACAAATGGTTATATCATAGCGTCTATCCCAAATATCAGATGGTACCCTGTTATTCTATCGTTGCTTCGATATAAGGATTTTAAATACGAAAATGCCGGAGTAATGGATAAAACCCACTTGCGTTTTTTTACAAAAAAAAGCATGATACGGTTGTTTGCCGATACAGGGTATAAAATTTTAAAAATTGAAGGAATCAATAAAACTACCAGTTTTATTTTTTTTAATGTTTTAAATTTCCTCCTATTTAAAACACAGGAAGATATGAAATATCCGCAATTTGTTGTGGTAGCCCAAAGTATGGATTATGCCGGTTAAAATAGATGTTATTATTTTGAGTTATGGCAAAAGCGAGGAATTGCGGGCAGTTACCAAGCAAGGAATTGAGAGCTTATTGGCATCAGAAGACCAGCGTGAAATTGAGTTTAATATTTTAGTGGTTGAGTCAAATAAACATCTCAGCCCATATCAATATCCAAATACAGCAACTATATACCCCAATACTTCCTTTGGGTATAATAAATACATGAATATAGGCATTAATGCAACTCATAATAATTATGTATGCTTAAGTAATAATGACCTTATTTATCATAAAAACTGGGCAAGTGAAATACTAAAGGCAATGGATAACGACCCGGCGTTGTTAAGCGCCACACCCTATTGCCCTGTTTTTCACAAAAATAAAGGCTTTCCGGAAAACGCCCCCCCGTTACAGGGGTATTTCGGCGTTTTAATTGGTTGGTGCATATTTGTGAAAAGAGAAATATTTGATATTATCGGACCGCTGGATGAAAATTTTTTGTTTTGGTATGCTGATTACGATTATTCCAATACTTTAGAAAAATATGGCGTTAAAAATTGCCTTATCTCTTCATCATTTGTAACTCATTTAGGAAGCGAATCGCTAAATACTATGAGTAAACAAGACCATCAAAAACTAACCCAAGTGCCCCGGTTTTATTTTTCGTATAAATGGCATCATAAATCGTATTTGAAATACTGCATGGAGATACTGCTTTACAAAATAAAAAGCTTGATATACGGATGAAATTTTTTAATAAACTGCTATCTGCCAGTCACATTTTATTTGCAAAATCAAAAATTATCACCTACATAGCAGCAAAAATTCGTAATCAATGCGAGTTAATTATCAAGCAAAGATTCTCTGCCACTACAATGAACCCATTTCAAAATGGTGAATATAAGGTGTTAGAAGCTGTATTACCATGTTGCAATATTTATTTTGATATCGGCGCAAATAAGGGAGAGTGGACCAATTTTATACTCGAAAACAAAAAATCGGTTTTATATAAATGTTACCTGTTTGAACCGGGTATGTCGGCATTTGCACATTTACAGAAAAGGTTCGGCAATAATGGCCTCACCCTTCTTAAAAATATAGCTATAAGTAATACTGAAGGGATGCTGACCTTTTATGAAGAAGAAAATGCCGGGGAAATGTCTTCTGCTATAAAAGGATGGGCAAATACTCCGGTTAAAACCAAACAGGTAATATGTTCGACCATTGATAAAGAAATGATGGAAAAAAATATAACGTTCATTGATTTTCTGAAAATAGATGTAGAAGGTTTTGATCTAAAAGTAATTGAAGGCGCAATACTTGCTATAAATGCTCAAAAAATAGGCATTTTACAATT
>CAISKH010000206.1 GCA_903885865.1 uncultured Mucilaginibacter sp. | reverse complement strand
TTATAAAAAATTAAATATTAATTATAAATTTTTATTGCTGTTTATACACCAGTACTTTGAATGAACCCGGCACTGCCTGGCGGCTTCCCGCCACTGTGTTGGCCACGCTCAAATAAATTTTATGGGTTTGGGTATCTAAAGCCAATGTTTTAGCACGGTTTTGTGTAGCTAAAGTTTGTATAACACTGTATTTATCAGCCGATTCCTGCTTAATAATGGTGGTAGTGCCGTCGCCGTTCGAGCAAAATATCAGCCTGGTTTCAGGGTCATACGCTACAGCATCAACGCCCGCGCCGATAGGCACTGTTGTAACAACCTTACCGGTAGTAATATCAACCACGCTCATGCCTTTATTTTCGCGGCAAACCGAAAATGTTCGTTTGTTTTTTTCATCAAGGGCAATACCTGTGGGGCCACCACCGGGTGTCAAAGAATAATTCTTTATAACCTTTAAGGTTTTAGTATCAATAACATTCAGACTGTTTTTGTCTTCAAGGTTATTGTAAATTAAGCCTTTGCCATCGCTCACAGCAAATTCGGGCGCACCGCCTAAATCGATCGTGCCAACTTGTTTAAGCGTATTAGGGTCAACTACTGATGAGTTTTTGCTTTCGCCGTTGAAAGTGTAAACACGGTCTGAGTATGGATCGTAAATAATAGCATCAGGGCCACTCGCAGTAACCGGTATGGTAGCAACTGTTTTTAAGGTTTTAATATCAAATGCTACAACCGCGTTTGCCCGTCCATCGCTTATAAAACCCAGGTTTGCCTTATTATCAATAGCTATGCCGTGCACACCTTTCATGTTTTCAATTACACCTACCTGTGTTCCGGTAGCCAGGTCAACAACGTTTACCACAGTACCGTGCGATACATATAAACGATTGTTTACCTTATCAATCGACAGGTAATCGTATCCGCCATCGCCGGTTAAAGGAATGGTTTTGTCTAATACATAGGTTTGCGCGAAAGTTATGCTTATCATAAACAGAGCAGTAGTGGTTAACAGGAGTTTTTTCATGATCTATTAATTAAAATTAATGGTTATTTCTGTAGGTTTATTTTTGATAAATATCAGTCATAATTCTGTATAAAGTCTGTACTTAAACGGCGGTGTTATTATTTTCCGGGTGAGGGTTTACATCACTTGCTTTACGATAAATTATGCGCATCATGCTCGGCAATACGATCAACAATAAAGGCAAAGCAACCAAAAAGCCCCCGATAACGGCAATAGCCAATGGCTGATGGAGCTGCGCACCCGCGCCAATGCCCAATGCCAAAGGTGTTAAAGCGATAATTGCGCCTAAAGCAGTCATTAATTTAGGTCGTAAACGGGTGGAAATGGAATAGATAATAGCTTCATCCACCGATTTTTCGAGCGCACTTTCTTTAAACTGGAGAAAGGTGAATATGGCATTTTCGCCTATAATGCCCACAATCATGATGAGGCCGGTATAACTGCCCACATTTAATGGTGTATGGGTAATAAACAAGGCTAAAAAACTGCCGCCAATACCTAAAACGGCAATAGCTAAAATCAGCAGCGCTATCCTGAATTGTTTGAACAGGAACAATATCACGCCAAAAACCAACAAACTTGAGGTGATCAATATAATGAGCAATTCTTTAAACGATTGTTGCTGCTCGGCATAAGCGCCGCCATATTCTACATGATAGCCTTGCGGCATACTTATTTTTTGAGCGATGTTTTTTTGTATAGCCGGAATTACGGTCCCAAGGTCGCTGTTATCCAGCCGGGCTGTAACCAGTCCCATTGATTGCAGGTCCTGGCGGTTGATCTCGGCATCGCCCGGGTTGAGTTCAACTTTGGCTAACTGGGTAATTGGCATGAGTTTACCGCTGGGTAAAAAAACATTTAAATTTTTAATGCCGTTTATGCTTAACGAACGGTTGCCCGGGTATATCATTCGGATAACGGGCAGTTGCTGTGTTTCGTAAAGATTGCCAACCACGTTCCCTTCTAAAGCGGTTTGCGCCTGGAACTGTAAATTGCTGGGTGTAATATTGTATTGCGCAAGTTTGGTATAGTCGGGCTCAATACTAACCGAGGGGCCGGCAATTACTATTCCGTCAAATACATCGGCGGTACCTTTTACGGCTGTTACCTGGGCGGCAATTTGTTTGGAAAGGGTTTTTAACACCCCTTGGTCTTCACCAAAAACTTTTATTTCGATGGGTTGCGGAGATTCCATTAAGTCGCCCAACATATCGCTTATTACCTGGCCAAAATCAATAGTTAAAGCCGGTTGTGTTGATGTTATCTTTTTACGGAGATCGCTGATAACTTCTTCAGTTGTTTGCTTACGACCTTTCTTTAACTGAATTAAATAATCTCCGCGGTTAGGTTCGGTAATAAAGAAACCCATTTGCGTACCGGTACGGCGCGAATAAGCCTCAACGTCAGGTTCTTTCGTTATAATTTTTTCTATTTCCCTTAGCAGCCGGTCAGTTTCTTCCAATGAAGTGCCGGGAGGCGAATTATAATCTAAAACAATACTTCCCTCATCCATATCGGGCAAAAAGCCTGTTTGAAGAGTAGAAGGTATAAATACGATGACAGCGATCAACGCAACCGCAATAACAATGGCCAAATATGGACGCAGGATAAAAAAGGACACCCATTTTTGTTTTTTTACAGTATGTACCTCTTCTTCTTTCGGGCCCGATTGATGGGCGTGCTGATTCCTGGTGAGCATTAAATAAATTACCGGCAAGCCTATCCAGGTAACAAAAAACGAGCATACCAGCGTAATGATCATGGTATTGGTCATCACCTTAAAATAGGCGCCCGCAACCCCTGTCATTAATAAAAACGGGATGAAAATTACGATGGTACTGATGGATGAACCCACCATAGCCGGGAAAAGATAATCAATTGCTTTTTTCAATAAATGGCGGGTAGGTTGTTCGGGGTGTTCTTCGTGTGTACGATGAATTTGCTCAACTACCACAATAGCATCGTCAATGATCAATCCGATAGCTGCCGCTATGGCCCCCAGCGTCATGATATTGAAAGTATAACCTACCACATATAATACAATAAGGGTAAGAAATAAGGTAATAGGAATGGTTATCAATATGGTCGCGCTTGCCTTTGCCGACCGCAGAAAAAACACCGCCACAATGATGGCTAACAGTAAACCTATCCAAACGCTGTCGGTAACACTTTTAACCGAATCATTTACAAAATCGGCCTGTACATAATAGGGTTTGATGGTTACATCTTTGGGTAATTCTTTTCGCAAGGCTGCCACTTTACTTTCCATATCTTTTGATAGGGATATCAAATTAGTGGCCGGTTGCTTAATTACCGCTATAAGCACGCCATCGTGCCCGTTTGCATTTATTTTTGTATACTCAATGCCTTCGCTTATCTGCACATCGGCAATATCCTTTAACTGGATAACCCTTTTACGGTTATTGCTGATCACCAGGTTTTCTAACTGCTGTTTATTAGTTACCGTAGCATCGGTAACGGTTAGGTAAAGCATTTTATAATCAGCGAGGTAACCTTCTGATTTGATGAAGTTG
>CAISKH010000205.1 GCA_903885865.1 uncultured Mucilaginibacter sp. | reverse complement strand
CTTTTTTCTTGCTCAATCAGAAGTTTATGATCTGAAATAATTTGTTGTCGTAGAACAGAATAGTTCTTTTGAAAATTAATTAACTCATTTAAGAATTTATACTCATTGATATCGTATTCGTGCAAATGGGATTTTATTGTTGTTAAAGAGCCTATTTGATTATATACCTTAAACATATTTCTTTTCGAACAATTTTTCCGCAGAATCTCTCAATAGAATCTGCGGGAGGACACAAGATATTTAAGCACTAAACCCGCTATCAGGCAATAATGGTAAGGTTGTAAGGGCAATACCGGTAGCATCAAGTATGGCATTGCGGATTGCCGGGGCAACGCCAATTATTGCCGCTTCTCCCGCCCCGGCAGAAGGCAGATCATCACGGTTCAACAAAATGATATCGATCTTTGGGATATCTGCAAAGCGCGGCACCCTGTATTGCGAAAGCCTGCTATTCAATATTTTACCATCGGCAAAATCTACGGCTTCAAACAATGCTCCCCCCAGGCCCTGTACCATCGCACCCATTACCTGGTTTTCCAACTGTCCCGGGTTAACAATAGCGCCGCATTCAAAAGCTTCGGTTAGGCGGATCACTTTTACTTCCTTCTTATCATTTATCGCTATCTCGGCACAGGTAGCCACATAACCCCCTTTATCAAACCCACATGCAATACCATAGCCGCGCCCCGGTGCTTGCACATTGCTATTCCAACCAAATGCTTTAGCGGCAGCCTCCAAAACTGTTTTCAGCCGCTGATCATTCAGGTTTTTGAGCCGAAACTCCAATTGATCCTTCTTTAATAAGCGTACTATATCCCCGATATGAGATTCCCTCGCAAAAACATTTGCAGTAGAAGCGAGCCCGCGGTACGAACCTTGTTTCAAAGGGGTTTTTGATGGGATATAGCTGTTTTCCTGGCTTGCAATAGCGTATTGTGTATCAATAGCTGCCGGGCCCGAATTATAATTATGGAACTTCCATGCAACGATATTACCATCCTTGCCGATACCGCTATCCACCTCGATCACACCGGCAGGACGGAAATAGGCCCACATAAACTCTTCCTCGCGCGTCCATACTAATTTAACGGGCTTTTTCACCGCCCGCGACAAACGGGCCGCCTCCAGGGCTGCTTCACCGCTATGCTTACCTCCATAAGCAGAACCTGTGTCGGGCATAATTACCCGCACCTTATCTTCAGGAATATTGAAAGTCCGCGCCAGGTCCTGCTTCACGCCGAAAGGACGCTGGGTGCCCGTCCATACAGTAAGCCTCCCGTCTTCCCATTTGGCCAAAGCTGCCCGTGGCTCAAGCGGGACATGGGCTATATAATTGACATGGAACGTATTTTTTAGCCTCTTGTCGGCAGATGCGAGCGCCTGTTCCAGGTCATTCGCCACATTCCTGCCCGAGTTGCTGTTCTTCACCAGGTAATCAAAAACTTCTGCGCGTGATGGTTGTGTTCCAATTGTATCCCATTGTGCCTGGATCATTTGTAAAGCTTTTTCTGCTATCCTTGGATTTGTAGCCGCCAGTCCGATAAAATCCCCATCCCGTACCACAGTTACACCAGGTATAGCCTGGGCTTTACTAATATCGGCGCTAATCAATTTCGACAGATATGTTGGCGCCCGAAGAACCTTTCCATAAAGCATATCAGGCACTTTCATATCAGAAACAAATTGATGTTTTCCGGTTACAAATGAATTTCCGTTT
>CAISKH010000204.1 GCA_903885865.1 uncultured Mucilaginibacter sp. | reverse complement strand
AGCAGCCTGAAGTTTGAATTTAAAGGTAAAAAAGGCGTTTTTCAAAGTATAACCCTTCAAAGCCGCAAACTGGCCAAACTGGTAAAGCAATGCCGTGATATACCGGGCAAGGAACTGTTCCAGTTTTATGATGAGGAGGGCAAAAGGTGTTCAGTTGATTCGGGAGACGTAAATAACTATTTAAAAGAAATTACGGGCGAAGATTTTACCGCGAAGGATTTCAGGACATGGGCGGGCAACGTAAGCGCGCTATATGCCTTTAAAGAGGCCGGCGGGTTTGATACCGTAACCGAGTGTCATAAAAAAATAATAAGCGTACTGGATGAAGTGGCCGTTAACTTAGGCAATACCCGCGCAGTTTGTAAAAAGTATTATGTGCACCCCGGCATAATAAAAAGCTACGAAGAGGGTACGTTGTTCAGCTATATAAAAGAAATGGATGAGGATAAAAACGTAAAAGCGGCCGAATTAACTACAGCCGAAAAAGCCCTGCTTGAAATTTTGGAAAATGAGAAACTGGCGGAAGCGAGTTGAGAAATATTTATAAGCTTACTTCTTATTTCAATTTATCAATTTGTACAATTAGGTTCTTTTCCAGATCGTCATTATATCCATCAATAAATACTGCAATATTTCCTTGTTTATCAATTATATAAAAAGTAGGATAGTCCGGTACCTGGAAGCTTTTAGCTATGTTTTCGCCGTTAATAAGCACCGGGTATTTAATATGCTTGTTTTTAATAAATTTTAATACTGATTCTTTTTTATCGCTGGTATTTATACTTATAATATTTATATCAGTCTCTTTATATCGCTCATATAACCTGCTTAAAGCGGGCAGTGAAAGTGCGCAGTCGGGACAGGCAATGAAAGAAAAATCGATCAAGGTAACCTTTCCTTGCAAAGCGTTGCTTGAAAATGATTTGCCCAGTGCATCCTTTAGTTTCCAATCAGGCATTTTTTGGCCTATTGATAATGGGATCTGTTTTTTCTCCGGCTTAAAATCTGCCGGGATACCTATAGCAGCAATAGCCGGAAATTTCTTTGAGTTAATTACATAGTGTGAATAAATGTTTTCCGTAATCATGGTAGCCAGGCCTTCAGCGAAATACCCGGATGATGATGCTTTACTATATACCGGCAAATAATTGATTTTATTTAAATATAAATCATATATATTATAGCCTGGCGGAGTGACTGATGAAAGAAATTTAACATGGAAGCATAACACATGATCAACAATAGTATCCGGCAGCATTTTTATCTTTTCGGGCGATTTTATAAAATGCTTCTGCATAAAATCTGCCCAATAAAAAGGCGAATGAAACGGTGTTTCAAAGGTGTTATTATTGATACGGTATGTTTTGTTTTTTTCATCCAGGCTAAACGAGGTAGAGCCATTGAAAACATATTTAAAACCCCGCATATCATCCTGGCTATACAATTCAACCCTTTTGCCATTGTCATCGAAGCCGTTATTAACAGACGATTTAGTATTTAATATAATGGCATCATCGCTAAACGAGCCCTTTTGTCTTACTAACTGTGTATAGCTAATGCGCGTGTATTTATTAATATGTTCTATCGCATTTTCTAATACCTGCGTTTGCGCCATAGCATTTAAGCCCAACATCAAGCCGATAACTAACAGAATTGAATATCTTCTCATGTACAATTATATGGAAAGTTATGAGAATTATAGTTTTTAGAAAATGCGCCGTTAGGCGCAAAAGGTCGGTAGAAAAAATAATTAAACAATATTTAGCGTGCCATAGGTACGCAACAACGTTTGTTCCGTACCTACGGCACGGCATTTTTATATTATTTGTTGTTCTACCGACCTGTAACCCCGATGGGGTTTTCCATAGCTTAATGATATTGCCGGTAAGGAGGGCATTATTAAAGAAAATTTAAAGTCTTACCTCCCGATAGCTATCGGGACAGGGGAGATTATTCACATTAATATTTGTTTTTTACAAGGCGTTCATGCGGGCTTCGCCGTTCAGAGGGGGCTTCACTTTGCCAAAGTATATTCACCCCAAAAATCGGTAGCTGCCTGGCCGTTGTCGGGGCGTTTGGGAGGAGCTCCGCCACTCGCTTTTGCTACCCTTGCGGCCAATTGAGGGTTTATTATCGACCCATCATTAGATGGATTGACATAATTCGGCGCAACTTCGTTTATCATGATGTGATAAGCAAATTTTACAGGGTTGTTTACCGATAGCCCAAGCTGTTTTAATGCTACCGAGAGCTCAAGGGTGTATACCAGTTTATTATCAAATAACGCCGCAACCCTGATACCGTCGGTATTATACACGGAGATAAGGGTATCTAAATTTTTTATCCCCGTTACCATTATTATTTTTGTTTTAGCTGCCATGGTTCTATTGATTGCGTTCATGACCGAATCGGCTGCAAAAACGGTAGCCGGCACGCCTGGCTTAATTTCGGGCATGTTTTTAAAGTTCACGCCAACTTTGTTGTTCCGGTCAACAACAGGGTAAGAAATGCTTGGCCCTTCTTTATCACCCTTTTTGCCCGATTTGATTATGGTTAACGAAACGCCCCCGTTCAAAATCCGCTTTATAACGTCAGGAATGGTGGCTTGAACGATCAAATAAAGGTTATTGTCGTTGTTTGCTAAAGTATAATAAAACTCGGTATGCCGGTTATAGGCCTGGAATTTATTGTTCCATTCGGTGGCTTTTCCGTCAATTTTCACGTTTGCTGGCGCGTGCAGGCTGGCTTGCTGTACCGATGGCAATTTTTGTGCAATGGCAGTAAAAGAAAGGATGCAGGATAAAAAAACAAATAATACCTGCTTAATCGTAGTTATATTTAATTCTCGCATGGGTAGAAAGGCAAATGATTATACGCCTAAAACTAACCATAATGGCCCGATGCAAAAAAAATGTATCCTGAATTTTACGGTATTAGGCCTCCTGTAATTACAATGTTGCAAAAAGCAAATGCTGCTTACTTCGCCAAAACATATTCTCCCCAAAAATCAGTAGCCGCCGAATTATTATTTACACCCAATTGCGACATTAATTGATCTACCTTTTCCTTCATAGCCTGGTCGGGGGCGCCGCCGGCATCACCCCTTATTATGATATTTTCCTTACCCATAGTTGCGCCGTTTAATTTGATATGATAGGCAAATTTGGCAGCGTCATTTACTGATAAGCCTAATTTTTTCAGGTCGATGCTTAACTCATAAGTGTACACCATTTTATTGTCGAAGCGTTCGCCGGTTTTAATGCCATCGTTGTTATAAACAGACATCAACGTATCTAAACCGGGGATGCCGGTAACAACTATATTCTTCGATTTTTCATCAAGGCGCTTGTTATAAGCGTTCATGATCGAATCGCCTTCCATTTTTGTGTTCGGGGCCGACGGATCACTGCTCTTAAAAACACTAACAGCATCCCCGCCGCCGCCGTCACCACGAGTGGCAAATACCCTCACATTTCCCCCCGCGTCGCCTCCGCCGCGCACCATAGGGCGGTCCCTGGGGTCAAAAAGCGGGTAGATAATGCTTATGCCCCCCTTATCATTCTTCTTGCCCGACTTTTGAATGGTAAATGTTACCCCACCGCCGATGATCTTGTTAATGATCTGCCGGTCGGTAGCCTGCACCACCAGGTATAGCTTATCATCATCATTGCTTATGGTATAAAAAACCTCCGTAGCATGATTATACGCCTGGAATTTATTATCCCATTCGGTTGTTTTGCCATCAATTTTCAGATTAGCCGGGGCGCGTAGGCTGGTTGTTTGTACGTTGGGAAGTTTTTGCGCGTTAGCGGCCACGGTAATAATACCCGATAAAAAAACAGGTAGGATGAGCCTGATAATTGAATTTTTCATTTTTTTCACTGTTGATATAAATAATAAAACATCATAAGAGCCGATCCGGGGGCAATAGTAAAATCTTATTGTTATTTCTTTTTCGGCATATAATCATCCGGCAAAAGTGTTACTATCCGGTTGTTCCAGGCACCTTCGTAATACATGTCGTTTTTTGTTAGCAATAAACCCATAGTATTAAATACAATTGGTTTTTTTGGGTTCTTAAGGCTGATTGCCGAGGTTTGAAAACTTCGTGCGTCGGTAAAGCGAAAAAGATCTTCTGTGTCCCCGTCTACTCTTTTGTTTTTATAAATAATATAAATATAGCCGTCAAATTGCAGGTTATATATTCCCGGCTGGGCAGCGGGGTGCATAATATCGTCGATACGCAAAGGGGATTTATCGAGTTTCTCAATAATTTTTTTCGACCTTAACAATTGCTGCCATTTGGCCAGCGAATCGCCTGCATGATTGTAACCCCGCTTTGCCAATTGAACAGTCAACCGTTTGATGTTCGCCCGGATCGTACTATCGGTTGGCCTGTGATTATCCGGCTCCCTGATTAGCCGCCTTATTAAAAATTTGTCTTTATCTGTTTGACCGAGGCTTAACGAGCTGAGAAAATGCCTGAACGAGCCTCTGTAGGCATCCAGCCGGTTTTTAGCCCATTTTTTTTGATCACTTTTTTTGCCTTTCAATTCTTCAAATATTACCGTACCCGAATAATGGCATTTCCCGGTATTATAATCGGCCCAGAAATCTTTTATTAAAAACCGCAGTTTATAACCCAATACGCCGTTTTCAATATCAAGAAAGTCGGTGGTGCTGGCGGTTAAAAGGTTTTTCTTATAGTCGAATTCAAGGTTCAATATATCCTGGTTCAGTATTTTACATTGCTGTGCATCGTTTGTGCCTATAAACTCTCTTTTAAATAAGCCTAAATTCTTTTTCCAGTCGTTATTGGCGCGTATGGAAACTTCATTTAATTCAATGGCTTTTGGGTTAAGGGCGATGTTCAATATATTATTACCCGATGCGATGGATAACTCCGCCTGTTTTGTTCGATACCCTATATACGATATTAACAGTTGGTAATTACCCGGCGTAAGGTTTTGAAAAGCATACACCCCGTTTTCATCGGTTTTTGTTCCAACGGTGCTATTGCCAATATATACGCTGGCCGCAGAAAGCGGCTTTAGAGTTGCTGAGTCAGTAATTTTCCCGGTGAGCCGGGTTTGGGCGTTTGAAAAACAAGTTAATGATACAAAGACCAGAATTAGCCACCCTGTTATTATCCATCTAACGCGGCTTTTTAAGAATACAGCATGGCATATCATTGCTTCGCCAAAGTATACTCGCCCCAAAAATCTGTAGCATCCTGACCAGCTACGGCGTTAGGACCTACAGATATTCCCCTTAACATAGATGCTGCTGCTGGTGCAGTATTTGAACTGCCGTCTGTTGTTGTAAAAGTTATACCTTGCGAAGTTACTTCGTTTATCCTTAGTTGATAAGCAAACTTCGCGGGGTCGTTTACAGAAATGCCAAGGTTGTTTAAAGTAACCGCCAGTTCATAGGTGTAGATCATTTTATTATCAAATAATGCCACGGCTTTGACGCCGTCAGTATTGTAGACAGAAATAAGCGAGTCCAAATTTTTTATTCCGGTTACGCCAATAAGTTTTGCTTTGTCGCCGAAACTTTTATTGGTAACATTTATAACCGAATCGGGCCGGGTAATTGAATTTGAAAGTTCGTCACTTTTTCTATAAACGGGTTCGTCTGAGGTTCTGAAATTTGGCGTGAACCTGTTTTTTTTATCAAATATTGGGTAGGTAATACTTACCCCGTCCTTACCTTTTTTTTGCCCTGATTTGTTTATAGTTAGTGTAATTCCGCCGTTAATTATCCTTCTAACTATTTGTGGGTCGGTAGCTTGAACGGTTAAATAAAGATTTTTATCATTATTTGCCAGGGTATAATAAACTTCGGTGGCATGATTATATGCCTGGAACTTATTATCCCACTCGGTTGTTTTGCCATCAATTTTTATATT
>CAISKH010000203.1 GCA_903885865.1 uncultured Mucilaginibacter sp. | reverse complement strand
TCGCCGCCGCGCAGGTAGCGGTCCTTACGGTAGATGAGCTTGACATCCAACTGCTCCACATAACGTTCGGCCACTTCCTTAATATAACGCGCCAATTGCCTTGAAGGGCTATCATTTTCGCCGCCCAAAGCCATAATATCGCTCAGCTGTTTCGCCTTTGCCACCACGGGTATACCTTCGCTGAATACCCGCACGCTGCGGTTATCTTTCACATCGGTTTCGGTACCATGCGTGTTGCCTACAATATCGTTATCCAGCATGGCATCAATGTTCCAGTTTTCGGCTTTGGCACGTTTGGCCAGGTGGGTCGATCCCCATAAATACTGCTCTTCACCAACAACAACCGTAAATATGATGGTCGCCGGAAATGATCGTTGCGACATCACCCGCGCCAGTTCCATTGATACAGCCGTTCCCGAAGCATCATCGTTAGCGCCCGGCTCCACCGAATTGGCGTTATTTACATCACTTACCCGCGAATCCATGTGGCCCGATACCAGGTATATCCGGGTATCGTTTGGGTCGGTGCCTTTCAGGATGCCCAAAACGTTTTTCATGCCCTTGTTGCCTTTAACCGATGTAAACGTATCAAACTGCACCACCATCCTGCCGCCGGATGATTTTGCGTAAGTCTCCATTTCGGCCTTTACCCAGTTGCGTGCGGCGCCAATGCCCTCGGTTTTACTGGTAGTATCGCTCAGCGTATTGCGCGATTTAAAACTTACCAGCTTACGTATGTTAGCCTCAATGTTTTTTGCCGATACCTCATCAACCATTTGCTTAATGGCGGCATCCTGTTTAATGGTGGTTTGGGCTACCGCAGGCAGCGTGCATACCAGCAGGAATAAGAGTTTAGCGTATTTCATATTATGTCGTGTGATGGGTGTAATCCTCGTTATGGTTTATTAAATTATTCTTCCTCATCCCCTGCAACCGCCAGCATATCATCAACCTGCTTAAAATTGCTGCGCACAAAATGGCACCAGTCGCATTCCTTTTTGCCGCAGCCGGTATTAAAATCGTGCGCGAGTATTTTTTGATATACTGTGGTGATCTGGTCGGTTACCACGGCAATATCGTCCGGGCTTATTACTATTTTTTCTTTATAATATTCGCCATCGCTTATTGGCTCAACAAAATCAAAAATGGTGCTTACCACTTCCCAGTCGTTGCTGCGGTCGTGATCTATCAATATTTTATAAAATACAGCTTGCCGCCAGTAGTCGCCGCCGTTGGGTTTATCGGTTGTTGGGGCAAGCAATTTGTCTTTTGCATTTTTAAGCTTGCCGGTTTTATAATCAACAATGGTAGCCTGTTTGCCATCGAATTCAATTTTATCAATGTTACCTTTAATGGGCACGCCTTCAATTTCAATGTTTTTAACAGGGCGTTCGGTAACGGCTATTTTGTTCCATACCGATACATTTTGTTCATAGTAAGGCGGCAATATTTTTTCGCCATAATCTACGCGCAGCTTAAATTCTTCTTTGGTGAATGAATCGCGGTTGCGGTACATGTACCACCTAAATTCTTTCATAAACTGTTCGGTCGACGGGAAATTATCGTCATCATCCTTTAACCACCTGAAAGCTTTATTCAGCGCCCAATGCACCGCCTGCCCAAACGTCGCCGATGGGCTCTTACCCGATGGCACCCGTATCAGGCACTGAAAATAAAACCGCAGCGGGCAATCCAAAAAGTTATTTAAATGCGTAACTGATAGCGTATAACCCTGCAACAATTGGTTAATATATTTAGTATCCAACAGTTCAACTTTGGGCTTATCCTCCTCGCTAAATTGTGTGGCGTAAAACTCCAGCATGGCGGCTTCGCCTACTTTTGGATGTTCTATTACCATGTCAGTTTCGGCTAATATCTCGCCGATAAATTGGGATGATTCCTGCTCCTTGCCCTTTTTATCCTTATTGGCGTATGATATCATTAAACATTGTTTGGCCCGCGTTATCGCCACGTAAAACAACCTGCGCGATTCTTCTTTTTGGGCTATATCATCATTTGACGCCTGCGTTAAGGTGTCGGGGTAACTAAAGCCGTTATTGCGGCCCTTGCTATCCCATGTTTTTTTATCGCAGCCAATAAAAAACACATGCTCAAACTCCTGCCCTTTTGAACCGTGAGCAGTGAAAAAGTTTACGCCGTTATCCGAATAAATAACCTGGTTCAGATCAAGCCTGATGTTATTCTTTTTCATCAGGTCGATGGTAGCCAGCAGGTCGGCCAGTTTTATTTCGGGGTTTTTGCGGCTCTCATCCTTTAAAAAATCGAAGAAATTGGTTAGTATCTGCATATAGGTCCCCTTATCGGCCTGCAGCATAATATAGCGCAGTATACCCATTTTGCTGATCACCTGCTGAAAAAGCTGTTGCAGCGTAACGCTCATGGCCCCGGTTAACAGCTCCTCCATATTATTAATGAGGTATTTCATTTCGGTATTGGGCGCGGCATCAAAAAGGCCGGGCTGTTTGGGCGCGCGCATTTCGCTGATATAACGACGCAGCGAAGTTTTAGGCTGATTATTAACCGAAGTAACAAAGTTTTCTTTTGATACCGCGATGCTTGCCTTTGCAATTTCAATGGGCGCTATGGTGAAAAAATCATAATGCAATATCTCGAACAGTAACTCATCGCCGCTGTAGGGCGAATCCAATTCCATAGCGAGGTAGCGCAGTATATTGATTATTTTTTCGCCAAAGGGAATGGTAAGCACATCAATTTTACGGCGGGTATTAACGGCTATTTTTTTCGCGTCTAAAAAGTGTATCAGGTCTTCCACCTGGTTATGGTTGCGGTAAATAACCGCTATCTCGCCGGGCGGGGTGCCGCTTTCAACCAGGTGTTTTATACTGATGGCTACATCAACCATTTCCTGGTCGGGGTTTTCATATTCACGGATGGCAGGCTTTACCACTAATTCATCAAAACGCGAATGCGACGATTGCAGGCTTTTATCAAGGGCCAGTTGTTTGGTTAAACGTTCGTTATTATTGTTAATGAGGGCCTTCGAAATATCCAGTATATGTTGATTGGACCTGTAATTATGTTTAAGTACCACCGTGGCCAGTGTGCTTACATAATCGTTAGCGAAATCCAGTATGTTCTTCATGTTAGCGCCCTGGAACTTGAAGATAGACTGGTCGTCATCGCCCACCACAAATACGTTTGGCGTTTCCCAATAATTCAGCAAAAACTTAAGCAGCTCATTTTGCGAGCCACTGGTATCCTGGAACTCATCCACCAAAATATAATGATAGCGCTCCTGGTATTTGCGCAATATCTCCTCATTTTCGCGGAAAGCTTTCAGCACCCAGATGATCATATCATCATAATCATACCGCCCGCGGGCTTTCATTTTGGCATCATAACGCTGGTATTCGGCAACGGCTGCCAATAGATTTTTCATCCGCTCATGCGCCGCATCAATATCTTTTTGTTTGGGGTCGCCAATTTTTATTCCTTTGGCAGGATTTGCCCGTTTATATATAAATTCTTCGCGGTTGGGCAAGTCGTCAATATATTCCTTCACCGCTTTTTCCATCATTTCGTTATCCCAGTTTTCACGCTTCATGGTCGAGAACAGGTTTTTCAGCCGGGGCACATCATAATAAATATCGCCCGTAAAACGCTTCAACAAATGATTATTCGGCAACTCATCCACCAACTCCCTGAACAGCACCGCCGATTCCAGGTCAGACAATGGCTCCAAATTCAGCTTGCCGAAATACTCCAGGTTTTCCTGTATCACCTCGTTACAAAAAGCGTGGAACGTATAAATATGAATGCGGTATGCATCAGGCCCTATAAACTCAAACAACCGCTTGCGCATGGCCACCGCACCGGCATCGGTATAGGTTAAGCAAAGTATTTCGCCGGGCAGGGCATCGGTATCTGTTAGTATCTTACCAATGCGGGCGGCCAGTATTTGCGTTTTACCTGTGCCCGGCCCTGCAATAACCAGCACCGGGCCATCCATTTTATTAACGGCGGCTAACTGCTCGGGGTTAAGGCCGGCTAAAGCCTTTTGGAATTCGAGGTTGTATTTGTTTTGATTGGGTTGCATGGATGATGAATAATTACAGTAAAATATACCCACTTGTAAGATTTGCCAAATTTTACTATGCCGTCATAGCTATAAGCTGATATTGTATTTTTGGAGTTAAGTGGCGTGACGATAGATAACATGATAATAGATTAATTGATGTAAAAAGCCTAAAAGATTAGTCACCTTTTAAAAGTTGACTAATCTAATTATTGATACAACTCTTCTTGGGTACGTTGTGTGGTAAGTATTACAAATTTGTGATTAATTCCAGGGAAAATCATTTTGATTAAAATCTAAACCTAAAAAGGGAAATTGATTTCCTCCTTGATTAAACCATCGATCAGTTAATTTATTTATTTTAGGCCGACCGCGACCTAAACCTTGACCGCTTGGACTATTTAATCTAAAATGGAGAATATTATTCGCGTCGCAAAAGGTTTCAATAAAAGTCATCTGTTCGCCAAAAGGCGCTTCCCCACCTAATTTTGTAAAATATACAGCTTGAATATTTTTAAAATGTATAAAGTTTACTATTTGTTCAGTATTCCATGTAAATTCATGAAAATTATTAATGTTAGTATCTTTATAATTTCTAATCCAATTAAGATGTTGTAAATTTTCAATATTAGCATCATCGATTGATATTAATAGATCAGTTAACGCTATATGATTACTTTGTAAAAAATCATATTGATTATCTATATCTTGCCTATGAATAGCTGCATTATTCGCAAATCGTGGTAGAAGTTCCCATAATAAATTTCGAGGTCTGCCATAGAAATAATTAGCATCGTTATCCGGAGTCCATTCATTCTCCGGATTAAAAGTTCCAATTATTAATGTATCTGCATCCCAATTAGGTAACAGGCCATTTCCTGCCGGCATGTGCTCATAGTGTCCAAAAAATTTGTGAAAGCAAGGCATATTGATAAATTTTAGCTGGTTAAAAAATAAAATCGAATTTTTCAAGCTACCTAAATTTATTTTAATAAAAAAGGATTTTTTACTTTTTTTCATTCACGGTTTACAAACCTTTATCCGACTACCAAATGATAGAAATGAGATTAAATTTGATAAATTATGAAAACAGTCAAATCTACAATCCTGTAAAACGATTATTAGGAATATAGGAAAAATAAGGGTGAGCGATATATGACTTTTAGGAAATTAAACGAGTAGAAACTGTTAAATTTTGAAATGATCAACCTCTAAGAACAGTTTGGCTTTAATTTTTAAACTCTATCAAAAAGCTGCCAAGTTTAATATTAATTTTTATTAACTTTTTTCTCAGAACATCAATATATTTTAGTTTTTTCTTTTCAGAGTCAGTAGGATTTTCATCGTCAAAATAAACCTGGAGTTTATTAATTAATGAGTTTGCCTCTTCAAGTTTGTCACTAACTTTCCATATAGTATCGGTAAGTTTAGTGTTTTCAATTATTTTGCCGCCATATTTAATTTTTTTACTCATTTAAGTTTGACTTTTCAATATAGTACATAAACTAACTATCAATAGTATTAGTGTCCAATAAAAACTTATTCCCACTCATCCCTCATTCGCCTTTGTATAAACAAAGGGTCTTCATTTAACTTAAT
>CAISKH010000202.1 GCA_903885865.1 uncultured Mucilaginibacter sp. | reverse complement strand
TGATCGCTGCCAATCCATTCCATTCCCATTTCATACCCATAATTGCTTTCGGCAGCCACCCAGGGCACCGTATTGCCACTAATATTATCAGATAAGGCTTGCTCTGCCCAGGCGCGCAGATCAGCTTTGGTCATTTTCGCATCATCGGCAATTAAGCCGGCCAGGTATTGCGCATCGGCATTACCGGTGGCATACAGGTCTTTGGCCAACTGGTAATTTGTTTTAACCCTTTTTTGGATGGTTTTTAAATGTTCTACCTTAACCCCAAAAAATGGCTCTTTAACCCCGTGTTTCAACAATATTTTTTTAATACTATCGCTGCCCATTCTTTGCAGATCGGCCATTATTTCATTTACTGTCATTATCCTTTTGTTTTTTATCAACAATCAGCATTATAACAGTAAAAATAATAATAAACCGAATAAAAAAATGCTTTTCGGGCAATGTATTGGGTTAAAATATTGGTTTCAGAAATGCGCCGGTAGGTGCGATACGTCGGTAGAAAATATAATTTAAAAATATTTAGCGTGCCGTAGGTACGCAACGTCGTTAGTTCCGTACCTATGGCACGGCATTTTCTGTATATTTTATTTTTCTACCGACCTGTAACCCCGACGGGGTTTTCCTTTGATTATTTCATTGCCTCCTGCTCCTTCAAAGCAGTGATATTATTTTTATCGCTGAAGTTATTTGTTTTAGCAGCAAAATCTTCCAATAAACCGGCAATGGTATCCAGGTTGTCTGATACACGCTGGTGCATATCGGGCAGGTCTTTTTCCAATTTTTTATCGCCCAGGTCCATATTGTCAACCTCAATTTTGGCCAATTTTTGAATGATAGCCTGCTGGCTATTTTTAAGGTCCTCTAATTCATGGACAATCTTTTCCATCAATCCAAACTTCTTTAACGTATCCATAATAGTATCTTTTAATTTATATACTATATAAGGGTAAAACCGATAAATTGTTTGGATTTTTACTTAGCGTTGCATTAATCGGGCGACATATTTGCCAATAATGTCAAACTCCAGGTTAACAACCGAGCCTTTGCGTACGGTATGCAAATTAGTATGCTCAAATGTATAAGGTATTATAGCTACCGAAAAGCTATTGGCCTGTGAGTTTACTACTGTTAAGCTAATACCGTTAACACATATCGATCCTTTTTCAACGGTGATATTACCTTGCGCCGGGTCATACTCAAAAGTATATTCCCAGCTGCCGTCCATTTCTTTAAAAGCGGTACAGGCAGCGGTTTGATCAACGTGGCCCTGTACAATATGGCCGTCGAGCCGGGCATTTAGCTGCATACAGCGTTCCAGGTTAACGGGTTCGCCAACTTCCAGGTATCCCAAGCTGGTTTTGTTTAGGGTCTCTTCAATAGCAGTAACGGTATGCTTTCCATCGGCTACAGCAACCACTGTGAGGCACACACCATTATGCGAAACAGATTGATCGATCTTTAATTCGTTCGAAATAGCCGATTCAACGGTAATATGCAAATTACCCTGCTTACGCTGCAATGCGGTTACTTTACCTAAAGTTTCTATAATACCTGTAAACATACACCCCCTAACCCCCTAAAGAGGGAATTTTATTTATGGCAAAACTAATTATATTACTTTTAGTTTTATTATAAAACCTCGTCATGCCCAAACAAAGCGCCGGAATTTTACTGTACCGAAACATTAATAATAAACTAGAGGTTTTCCTTATTCATCCCGGCGGACCATTTTTTAAAAATAAAGATGAGGGGATATGGTCAATACCTAAAGGCGAATTTTTAGACGATGAGGATGCCTTAGTAGCTGCCAAACGCGAGTTCCTGGAAGAAACAGGGCAAGTCATTGATGGTAATTTTACGCAACTATCGCCCGTTAAGCAAAAAAGTGGCAAAATAGTTTTTGCATGGGCCGTTGAGGGCAATATTGACCATGAAATAATTGTAAGCAATTTATTCGAAATGGAATGGCCGCCCGGTTCGGGAAAAAAAGCAAGTTTTGCTGAAGTTGACAGGGCCGCGTGGTTTGGTGTTGATGAAGCGAAGATCAAAATTAATAGCGCGCAGGTTGGTTTAATTGAAGAATTGGAATCTATTTGTACTTCATGAGATCATGATATCTCCTTCCTATTCTTCGCCCAGTTCGATTGCTCATTTGATACGATACCCTTATACGCCGTGGCGCTTTCGCTTAGTAATTGCTCCATTACCAACGCCGCTATCAATGCTTCATCAGCCTTACCTGTTTCCAGCACTTCAGGTGTAAAGTATTTTTTTACAAAATGGGTATCAAAATTACCTGTTATAAAAGCCTCATGCTGCATTACAAACCTGCCAAAACCTAATGTGGTGGTTATGCCTGTTATATGGTATTCGTTTATGGCGCGCAGCAACCGTTCGATGGCTTCCGACCTGTCTTTGCCATAGGCTATCAGTTTGGCTATCATGGGGTCGTAATAGATCGGTATTTCCATACCCTGCTCAAAGCCGTCGTCAACCCGAATGCCGGGGCCCTTTGGCGTAATGTAAGTTTGCAGCGTACCAATATCGGGTAAAAAATTATTGGCCGGGTCCTCCGCATAAACACGGAGTTCGATGGCATGGCCGTTTATTTCCAGGTCATCCTGTTTAAAGCTGATGGCCTCTCCCCTTGCAATGCGTACCTGTTCTTTTACCAAATCAATGCCGGTTATTAGCTCTGTTACCGGGTGTTCTACCTGCAGGCGGGTGTTCATTTCTAAAAAATAGAAATTGAGCTGCTCGTCCATAATAAACTCCACTGTACCGGCCCCGGTATAATTAACAGACCGCGCAACATCCACGGCGCATTTACCCATTTTTTCGCGTATTTGCGGGGTTAGGATGGATGATGGCGC
>CAISKH010000201.1 GCA_903885865.1 uncultured Mucilaginibacter sp. | reverse complement strand
GAACCCTTACGACACACATATCCCGCTGGTATTTATGGGATGGGGCATTCAGCACGGTACCCTTAACCGGGGAACACATATGACGGATATTGCACCAACCATAGCAGCATTACTGCATATACAAGCGCCGAATGGATCGATCGGGGAGCCTATTAGCGAGGTGTTCAAGCCATGAAAAAATACATATCAAAATTCCATTACCTAACGCAAGACCTACCCACACGTTCTCATGTTGAACAGGCACAAATAGCCTGCAAATCGGGCGCCAACTGGCTGCAGTACCGTTGCCTGACCAAGCCGGATAACGAGCTGGTTAAGGAAATAAACCAAATAGCCGGTATATGTGATGAATGGGGCGCGACGTTGATATTAACCAATCATTATCACCTGCTTGACAGGGTTGACGCACAGGGCGTGCATATAGAAGATTTTGATGCCGACCTCACCCTCATCCGTAAACATATTGGCGACGATAAAACTTTAGGGGCGTCATCAACTCATATAGAGCGATTGCTTTTTGTTCAAAATTTGGGCGTGGTTGATTACAGCGGTTACGGCCCTTTCGCCCATACGGATACCAAACCGAATAACAAACCATTACTGGGCTTTGAAGGCTATCGCCAGCTTCAAAAACACAACATTGAAATACCGGTTATAGCTGTGGGCGGCATTACCATACCCGATGTTGAACCGTTGCTGGAAACCGGGGTTTATGGTATCGCCGTCTCTGCAGCAGTTAATTTGGCTATTGATCCTGGCCGGGCTTTGAAGGAATTTTATCAGCAAATATATTGACCGCTGATAGTATGATTTTTGGATTACGTTGATTAATATTGACAAAGGATCAACTAATCTCTAACACCCATGTCGTCTCACCACATTGTCCGAGAAAAACAGGAACCGGCCCTGGTTATTCTAGGGTTGGATAACTTTGCCGACGAGTTACTTGGCCAGCTATTAGAGTGGAGTCCCGTGTTAATAACTACCCCGCTTATTGCCGAAAACCTAAACTCGCGGGGTATTAAAATAGACTGGATAATTAGCGATGAGATTGATGATAGCCTGCAATCTGATATTAAACACCTGCCCGTTGAGGGGAAATCGACAATTATATCCGCCTTAAATTATTTAATTGAAGAAGGTTATCCCGCGGTTAATATTGTAACAGATGAGTTTGCACTAACCGATTACCTGCCATTTACAGATAAAACAAACCTGGTGATATTTTACGGTCAACAAAAAATATACGCGGTTCATCCCGGTTTCAGCAAATGGAAAGCCGCGGACGAAATAATAGAATTACTGTCAACCCCAAATGATCTGGAGGTTATCGGATTGGAAACAATAAGAACAGGTATGTTTAAAACTGTTGCCGACGGTCTTTTCAGCCTTCAGTTTACTAATCCCATTTTGTTTATTGCCGAACGTTTGTAACAATAAATCAAGCGCAGCGTTTTATAGCGTGCATAAATTGGAGAATACTGTTATTATTGTATAACTTTAAACTGTTTAAACCTGAATTAGTCAAAAAAAACAACATCGGCAGCCTATAATGCCGGTTAGCTAAATAACCATTAACATGAAGAAGGTATTAAAAAATGGGATCGCGTTCAGCGCATTGTTAACCTTGTGTTTGGCACTTACCGCCAGTGCACAGCAGCCTACAATGGAACCGGCGAAACCTCAACAGCAAAGAACCGGCCCACCGCCGCAACGGACCGACAATCCGCAGCCGCAACGTAATAATAATAATGTGAATGTGGCCCCGCCACAACGCAGCAATAACGTAAATATTACCCCACAGCAACGCGGTAATAATGTTAATACGGTTAATCCTCAAAGAAACAATAGCGTTAATACGGTGCAGCCGCAACAACGCGGCAGCAACGTGAATGTTGCCCCGCAGCGCCAGCTGCAACGCGGCTTTTCTTATAACCCTAATCGGGTTGGGATATCGCCCAATACGCGGGTGTACCGCAGCTACCCCGGCTTGCCCTATGGCAGTAACCATATAACCGTAAGGCCAGGCGGCGTAACAGGTGTTTACTATAATTCTCATGGTACTTACCGGTCATTTTACAGGCCAAAACTGGGCGTTAGCCTAACTGTTATGCCATTAGGTTATTATCCGTTTTATTTTGGCCCGTACCAGTACTTTTACAACGATGGCTTTTTTTACCAGTATGCCGATAATGAATATACGGTTGTTGAACCCCCTATTGGCGCCGCGATAGCTGCGCTGCCCCCAAAGGCAGAATCGATAGTAATAAATGGCACGCAGTATTATGAATATGACGGCGTTTATTACCAGCCCATTACCAAGGATGACGGTACGGTTATGTACCAGGTAGCCGGTAAAGACGGTGAATTAAATACCGATAACGGCGCGCAACCATTGCCTCCGCAAATTGGCGATATAGTTACCAGTATTCCGCCTAATTGCAAAACGGTAAACGTAAACGGCCAAAAATTCTATGTATCCTCTGATGGTTATTACTTCCAGGATGCAACCGATGCCAATGGCAACAGAGTTTATAAAGTTGCGGGTATACCAACTGACGAGCCGGGTAATTGAATGCCTGAACACGATTTACGATTTAAGGGATTGGCTTGATATAAATCAATCCATATAATCCTACAAATCGTGTTCAGACAACAAAACAACCCTTAGCTTTTAATATTGTCGCCCTGTTTGATCTCATCGGTAGGGTTGGTAAGGATCTGATCATCCGGTTTAAGGCCGCCAAAAACTTCGGTGGCATCATTGCCGGCCAGGCCTTCTTTAATATCAACAAATACCGCCTTGCCCTCTCTTACAGCAATTACATATTGCCGCTCGGTCGACCGCACTATTGCGCTGTTGGGAACGAGCAACGATTTAGCGCCCGATAACATAGGTATCTTCACTTCGGCATACATGCCCGGTTTTAGCTCATCGTTCTTGTTCCATACATCAATCTCCACCGCTTCCGAACGCATACTGCCCAGCGCGTTTGCTGAACGACTGATCTTAGCGGTTTGCGGCTGGCCCGGCATGGCATTGAAGGTAAATGTTACGGGTTGGGCCAGATCAACCTTGTCTACATAATCTTCGGGAATAAATACCTCCAGGCGCAGTTTATGGATATCCTGTAGTATCAGCATGGGCTGGTCGGTGGTTTTACCCGGCGCAACCAGCGCTCCCGGCGAAACATTACGCTGAATGATCATGCCATCAAAAGGTGCGTAAATATTGAGGTAGCCCAGCATTGTTTTTACCGATGCCACGTTGGAACGTTCTGATTGAGCCATTGCTTCATCAGCTTTCATTTTTGATATGGCATTGTCCAGGTCAAGCGGCGATACCGAGCCCGGTTCGCTGGCGGCTTCTTTTAAACGCTGGTATTTTTCTTTACTGGCGGCGGCATTTTCCTGTGCCTGCAAATAACGCGAGGTAGCGGCCTGCAGCTGCGATTCCATTTCCGGTGCTTCCAAAGTGATCAGCAGCTTGCCTTTGTTTACAATGGAGCCACGATCCACATAAAGATTTTTTACAAAGCCGTTTACTTTAGGGAACAGGTTCACTTCATTATACGGGTTTAGCTGCCCCGGTAAACGTATAGCGCTCGACAGCGCTTTTTCTGTAACGCTGCCCAATTTATATTTGCTTACCGATTGTTTAGCTGACGCGGTCATGTCAACCGGTTTATTATTGCCCGAACAGGCGGCAAAAAAACAGGCGATACCTATTAACAGATATGATCTATATTTCATGATGGGATATGTTTAAATTTTTTATTTCGGTTGAATTTTCAGGCATTAAAGATGGTGATTGGTAGGTGGTTTTGTTTTGAACCCAGGCAAACACCATTGGTAAAATAAACAGGGCCGCAAGGGTAGAAGCGAATAATCCGCCGATAACGGCCCTGCCCAATGGGGCAGTTTGTTCGCCGGCTTCGCCCATACCCGATGCCATGGGTATCATTCCAGCCATCATGGCGAAGCTGGTCATGAGGATGGGGCGCAGCCGTATGGAGGCGCTGGTAACAGCCGCGCGCGTAGCATCTTTAAACTCCAGCCGAAGGTTTTCGCCGTTGGTAACGATCAGGATGGCATTGGCCACCGATACCCCGGTACTCATGATCATGCCCATATACGATTGTAAATTGAGCGTTGACCCCGTAAGCAGCAAAGCTGTTAACGAACCCAATATAACCGCCGGGATGGTGGACAATACGGTTAATGATAATTTAAAGGATTGGTAATTGGCCGCCAGCAAGAGAAATATAACCAGTATGGCGAATAACAGCCCATTTTGCAAACTTGATAAGGTTTCGGTAAGCAGGTTTGACGTACCCCCAACTTCTGCCAGCAAACCTTTAGGTGGTTTCCCTAACGAGTTTACCGCTTTTTGAACGGCATCGGTAGCGGTGCCCAGGTCTTTTTTATAAATATTGGCGCTTACGGTTAAAAAACGGCGCGGCCCTGTACGGTCATATTCGCCCGGCACATAGTCGGTTTTAAAGGTAGCCACATCACCTAATACCGGGCTGCTTTGCCCTTTAAGTAAAGGGATCTCTTTTAACTCATCCATCGTATTCATCACATACTCAGGTATTTGTACCTGACCTGGTAGGTATCGGCTTTATCCTCGTCCAGCCATTGGTTTTTTTCACTGAAGCGGCTTGATGAGGTGCTTGCCGTAACCGACCGTGAAATATCACTCACATTTAACCCCAGTTGCGAAACCTTCGCCCTGTCGAGTGTAATAGATATAACGGGTAGTTGTAATGGCTGGGCAATCTGCACATCCCGCAGGTAACTTATTTTTTTTAGTTGGGTAACTACGTTATTTGCAAAACCTTCAATCTGGGCCATGTCTCGGCCGGCCACTCTTACCTCAATGGGCGTTGAGGCTCCCTGGCTCATTATCTTTTCGGTCATATCAATAGGCTCAAAGCTTATCCGCAGTTCAGGAATAGCATACGCTATGTTTTTACGGAGGGCGTCTTTCAGCTCATCCATATTAACTTTATAATCATCGTCAAGGTTAACCTGCAAAACGGCCTCGTGTGTACCGGTATTAAAAATATACAAGTTACTCGAGCCATAACTGCTTGGTATTATCCCCGCATAAGCCGAAGTCACCTTAACATGATGGTTAACCGTGCTGTCAATTATACTTAATACCTGTTTAAGTTTTTCTTCGGTCCTTTCCAAACGGGTGCCATCCGGCTCCTTGATGCGCATCTGGAACTGGCCATTGTTTAACTTAGGCATCATATCCTTGCCTATAATCACAAAACAAATACCCACCAATACCAATACAACAACCAGGTATATGGGTACCACAATTTTTTTGGCGGGCATCCATCGTTGAATAATTTGCATATACCGCATTTTTACCCGTTCAAACAGGTCATTCTTTTCCGGGTGCTGCTGTTCTTCCTTTAAATGTTTGTTTATCTGTAATTCTTCGTTACGATCAAGGGCTTCGCCGGCATGAGCATGAATTTTGTCATGATGATAGTGTTGGTAACGCCCCTCTTTTATCATCCAGTTGCTTAATATGGGCACCAATGTTTGCGCCAGTATAAACGATACCACCATAGTAAAGCCAATGGATAACGACAGCGGCAGGAACATAGCCCTGGGTACGCCATTCATCATAAAAGAGGGTGCAAAAACAGCCAGTATACAAAGTAATATGAGCAATAAAGGAAAAGAAATTTCCTCACAGGCATCATATATAGCGAGGCGTTTGGGCTTGCCCATTTCGAGGTGCTGGTGGATATTTTCAATCGTGACCGTTGCCTGGTCGACGAGGATGCCTATGGCCAATGCCAAGCCGCTTAAGGTCATGACATTGATAGTTTGACCCGCCATACCTAACAGCAATACACCTATTAATATAGAAACCGGTATGGTAATAACCACAATTAAACTGCTGCGCAGGTCGCGCAAAAAGAGCAGCACCATGAGGCCGGTAAGCAGCGCGCCGAGGCCCCCTTCGGTCATTAAGCTTTTAACAGCGTTTATCACAAATACCGATTGGTCAAACTCGTACGATATCCGAACATCATCGGGCAGGAGGCTTTGCATTTCGGGGATCTTCTTTTTGAGCGTTTGTACTACCGTCCAGGTAGAAGCATCAGCGGTTTTAACCACGGGGATGTATACCGAGCGTTTACCGTTAATAAGGGCATAATCAACTGTGATATCTGATGCATCCGCCACACGTGCCACATCTTTTACCAGTATGGGAACGCCGTTTTTTGTTATGATGGGGATATCGCCAAACTCAGCCGCTTGTTTTACAAGGGAATTCATGGTGGTAACAAACATGGTATTGCCCATGCGCAGGTTGCCCGACGGCGACATTACATTAAATTTGGCTAAAGCTTCAACCACCTCGTCTGCGGTTAAGCTATAGCTGCGCAGTTTGTTAGGATCGACACTAACGGTTATTGACCTTGAATTCGCCCCAAATGGGGGCGGTGCCGAAAGCCCGGCAACGGTAGAGAACATTGGCCTAATGCGTGTTGCCGCCAGGTCATATATTTCCTTCAGGCTATGTGCCTTGGCCGACAATACCAATTGCCCTACAGGCAATGACGAGGCGTCGAAACGAAGAACCTGCGGGGGCAGCGCGCCGGGTGGAAAGAATTTCATGGCGCGGTTTATTTGCAGCGCTATTTCCGCTGAAGCCTCGGCCATATCGGTTTTTTCGTAAAAACTGAGCTTTAGCAGGGTAAGGCCCTGTATGTTTTTACTCGTGATATTTTTGATCCCGTTCACATATAGAAACTGGTCCTGCATACGAGTGGAGAAGAACCCTTCCATTTGCTGTGCCGACATACCCCCGTACGATTCAATAACATATACGGTGGGCAGGTTAAGCTGTGGAAAAATATCTATGGGGATGTTTATTGCACTTAATACCGCGAATATTAAAAGGCTCATGGTGATCACTATGGTAGTGATGGGCCTTTTTAACGCGGAGGTGACCATTGACATAATTGATTAATTTAAAAGGTTTAAAACTAAGCTAACCTGGTTCTCACTAACTGCTTTCTGAAAAAGCGCGTTCGAGAAAGCATATTTAGCCTGTACATAATCGGTTTCGGCACGGTAAAGTATATTAAGCGCCGCGTTAAGCTCAATAATATCTGTTAAGCCGCTCCTGTATAATGATAGTTTTTGCCGGTAACCCGCTGTGGCGGCCCTTAACTGGTTGGGTATTTCCTGCAGGCGCTGCTGCGCGGTAGCCAGTTCCACATCGGCCTGGCTGGCGCTGGTGGCAAGCAGGGTTTTTTGTTCTTCCAGTTTTTTGAGGGCATAATCAGTAGCTGTTTGCTGGGTATGCAATTTTAATTGTTTTCGCCGCAGGTCAAACAGGTTATAGGATATGCCAACGCCAACCAGGTAATTGCTCCTGTCGAAATTAAAACCGGTAGAAAGGCTGTTGTAATTGTTTGCCGCGTCGATACTCGATCCGCGGCCCCAGGCAGCGGCCTCCAGCAAAATTTTAGGGTTATAGCTTTTTTTAACCAGGTCCTCTCTTTGCAGGCTGCCCTGATAAACAGACCGGTAGTAATTTATAAGCGGATGGTTTACGGTATCGGTTGTAAACAACTGCAAAGCGGCTGACTGGCTGATCAGTTTCATTTCGGCGCTGGTATCAGGCATTATTGATTGGTAAGGCAGCCCGCTTATAGCCGACAGCTGAAGTTGCACCTGCTTTAGCTGATTATTTAACTCAATGTAAGTGAGGCGGGCCTTCGAAAGCTCGGCTTCGGCAATACTGGTATCTACCCCTGCCCTTACGCCGCTGCGGGCTAATGACGTGATAGAACGCATGATCTCCTGGTTGCGCTGTATATTACGTAATTGGATGGCTAAAAAATCCTGCAGGCGAAGCAATTGCAGGTAATTGCTTATGGTATAAGCCTGCAAACCATATTTAGACTGCGCGAACTGGTTTCGCTCAACCTGTATATCAGCATTGGCTACCTTGTTTTGCGCACTGTATGCGCCAAAATTGTAAACTTCCCAGTCGAAAGCGGCTATACCCAGGTTATCGGCAGCAGCTGTCGTAGTATTGGTCGTGTGTATGCCCCCAGAGCTTGAAGGGATAATACCAAAGCCAAAGTATGGGCCAACGGTATTATTGCTGCTTCCAATATCGGCCTGGTAATTTAATTTCAGGTTGGGCAGCCAGTTGCTGCGCACTTCGGCGGCTTGCGCCTGCCGGATGAGTATAGCGGCGGAATCTGTTAACAGGGTAGGCGCTTTTTGATCAACCCTGTTTAGCAACTCTTTTAAGGTAATGGATTGCTGCGCATTTGCTCCTATTGCCATCATCAGCAATAAAAACACGCACAGGTATCTTTTTATATAAAACATTTTGATCTGAAAGAATTAATTAAAAAAATTGAATAAAGAAAACAGGCCGGCATTATGCGGCATTGTTAAGAGCATTCGCCCGGAGTGTAGCCCGCGGCGATCAATTAAAGAAGATCAAATAAGGAGATTGCCGTTCCGCAGGTAGGCGGGTTGAACGGGTATTAGGCTTAATTGCAGTTCGTTTAAAAAACTGTTGGTAACAGCATTTTCCTTTTTAAAAAAGGAGGGGAACAAAACAGCAAGAAAGCAGGAAAAAAGTAAAACCGGGTTAGTAACGGGGTTGGCCAGCTTGTTCAGAATAGTATTGAAGTCATTATCGCCGCCCTCCCTAAATTCGAGTTTGCGTTTGCTGAATACTTTGATCAATATGTTCGACTGTTGTGGCGGGTGGATAAGGCTAAATACGCTGAAACCATAGAAAGGCTTCGCAAACAAAATAAGCACAGTAAAATAGAATATTATTTTAGCTGTTTTAACTTTTTGCATATTAGGCGTTTAATGAATTTTATTAAAAAACAAATTTCAGCAGATTTTATTGTTACATCGCATAGTAATACTAATGTTACAT
>CAISKH010000200.1 GCA_903885865.1 uncultured Mucilaginibacter sp. | reverse complement strand
TTTCTGATTTTGATTATGAAGGCAAAATATTGTTTATTGAAGATGTGGGAGAATACCTGTACGCCATCGATCGTATGCTACGCACACTTTGCCGTGCCGGGAAGTTAAAAAACCTGGCCGGGTTAATGGTTGGCAGTTTTACCGAAATAAAAGATAATGATATCCCTTTCGGCCAAACTGTTGACGAAATTGTAATGGAAGTGGTAAAAGAGTATGCCTATCCGGTTTGTTTTGATTTCCCGGCAGGACATATACCCGATAATGAGGCATTGGTATTGGGCAGGGTTTTACATTTAAGCGTCGAAGAACGCAATGTGGCGGCAAAATATATTTGAATTTAAAAATTGGCCAATTAACGGTAATTTTATCGCTCGTAAAAAAGTTAATAAATGAAAAAAAACTTACTATTCTTAACCCTCGCAGTTATAGCATTAACAAGCTGCAAGAGAACATACCAGAAAGCCCCCGACGGCATGCTGTATATTAAATACACCGATAACGACGGCCCTAAAATAAAAGAAGGCGATTTTGCAGGTGTAAATGTTATTATAAAAACAGATGGCGACTCGTTAATTGATAATACTTTTGAAAAAGGGCTGCCCCGGTTAATGATAATAACCAAACCGATATTTAAGGGCGATGTTATAGACGCGTTGAGTTTACTTACTGAGGGAGATAGCTTATCAGTTAAAATGCCTGTTGACAGTGTATTTAAAAAGGCGCAAAAACCCACCAATTTTAAAGGTAATTTTATAATTTTCGATTTAAAGGTTGAAAAGGTGATCCATAAAGGTTCAATGACCGACCAGCAATTGAGGGACAAGGCAATTACTTATTTGAAAAACCTTATAGCCGTTGCTAAAGGCAAGGAACCGCAAAAAATAAAAAAATATATAGCTGATAAAAAGTTGAATGTAACAAAAACCGATTCGGGCCTGTATTATACGATCAATAAACATGGCCAGGGCCCGCTGGCTGTTGCAGGCGATACTGCGGTGTTTACTTATACAAGCAATTTGTTTAACGGTAAAGTTTTTGAAACCAGTATCCGGGAAGAAGCTGTGAAAGCAAAAATATTCGATCAGCAGCAAAACTATAAGCCAATTGGTGTTGCTATAGGGCAACACAGGATAGTACCCGGCTGGGAGCAGGGCCTGCAATTGTTAAATAAGGGCGCAGTAGCCACGTTCATAATACCATCAGACCTGGGTTATGGCGATGAAGGCTATGGCGTGGTGGGAGCCTGTACACCGTATGTTTCTAAAATTGAGCTGATAAATATCATTCCCAGATCTAAAGCTGCACCTGCCGTTAAAAAGTAAAGATTCACCATAAAAAAAGCCGCCCCGAATATCGGGGCGGTTTTTAAGATCAAATACTATAAACGCTTAGTGGTGATAGTAATCTGTATTTATACGGGTACCGTTAGCACCCCATTGGAAACCACCTGCATTGTCTGTATTGTTGCCAAATAAGGCCACAGACTGTGCAAACGTGTAACTTGTTCCGGGTACATACGCCAATATAACCGGGTTTGCAGATACACTTATGCCATTGGCTGTTAAAATGCTTGCAACATCACCTGAATTTAGTGCTATAGCCCAGTTAGAATAACTTGCCGATGCGCCTGTACCCGTTTTGGTAAAGCTAACCACATACCTAACTGTTGCTGTGTAATAACCGCCGACCACTTCAAACTGCGTTGGCGAGTCGGGGAAGAAGATATCGGTATGCCCAATAAAGTTGGCGGCAGGAATCCTTATAAAATCATGCGTATAAGAGCCTGCAAAGTCATTACCGATGATATGAAAATAATGAACGTAATTATTGGCGCTGATAGCCAGGCCCGAAGCGCTTACTATTCTAACGGGAAGCATATAGCTTTGCGTAGGATCTAACAGGTTCCTGTTAATAATTACTTTAGCTATTACATAATTGCTGCCGGCCGGTATTGTAATATTAGTAGCAGGCAACGTATAAGCTGTTGACGGTATTGTTAAATAGTTAATTGCCGGATTAGCTGCATCGTACGAAGTAACGATCGTATTGTCAACCCCGATAACTACAGTAGTGGCCGTCGCCAGCGGGTTAAGCTGCGCAATATCAACGCCGAATGAAACGGTATCAAGGCCTGCCGCTGTTACTGCATCGTGGCCAAAATTTGCCAAACCACTATTTACCAGTTCCACAATAGTTGATTGAGTTGCCTCCGGATTGAAATAATGAGTGTCGTCTTTCAGACACGCACTGAATGATAGCAACGCTATAAAGCCGAGTGCCGTAATTCCTTTTAAATA
>CAISKH010000199.1 GCA_903885865.1 uncultured Mucilaginibacter sp. | reverse complement strand
TGATAATAAAGAAGCGATAGATAAAGCGGTTACCCGTATTAAAAACATTGCTTCAAAACCTGAAGTAGGCGAAATATACGAAGGCAAGGTAAAATCAATTATGCCTTTTGGCGCATTTGTGGAGATCATGCCGGGTAAAGATGGCTTGCTGCATATTTCGGAAATTGACCACCGCCGAATCGAAACAATGGACGGCATATTTGAAGTGGGCGACGAAGTGCGCGTAAAATTGCTTGACGTTGATAAGCAAGGAAAATTAAAGCTTTCGCGCAAAGCTTTATTGCCCCGCCCCGAAAGCGCCAAATAATAAGCCCCCTCTAAACGGCGCAGCCTTCATGAACGCCTTATAGAAACAATAATATTGTGAATAATCTCCCCCGGTTGGGGAGACTTAATATTTGCCCCTTTTTAAAGCCCTCCCTTCCGGGGAGGGTTTGGGTGGGCTTAATTTTAAACAGCAAAAGCCTTATTATAAGGCTTTTGCTGTTTAATCGAAATTTTATTTCGAAAAAGTGATAAAAATTAAAACAAAATCAACTTTTTTAAACTTAACGTAAGTTAAGAGGTTGCGATAAAAGATAAAGGCCGATCCAGTGAAATGACTTCAACACCAAATAATCCTCTAAATTCTCCTAATAATAGTGCCGGAAAGCCCGTGGGCCCGCAAACAGACCTGGTGCAATTATTATTGCGTGAAATAATACGGGTGAAAGAATTAATAGCCTTTAATAACGCTGTACCCAACGGAGCAGGAAAACTTGGCGCGTCTATTTTAACCGAACTGGTTATAGAGGCTTATAATTCATTAATAAATTATGACGAAGTATTAATGAAAAAATATTACGACCTGTTGCAGAATTGTGATTAGTGCCTTCGGCAGTAATTAGAGGTTAGTTAATTAGTGATTAGTTAGGATATTAGCCATCATAAAACTAACTTTGAATATTATTAAACAACACAGGCACTAATCTCTAATCTCCAACCACTAATCACTAACATGCATTTGATCGCCCCATCAATTTTAGCTGCCGATTTTGGTAACCTGCAACGGGATATCGAAATGCTTAACCAAAGTGAGGCCGATTGGATACACGTTGATGTAATGGATGGTTTATTTGTGCCTAATATCTCCTTCGGCTTCCCGGTGGCCAAAGTGGCCTATAAATATGCTAAAAAGCCCCTTGATGTACATTTAATGATAGTTGACCCCGACCGCTATTTAAAAGGCTTTAAAGACGCGGGGGCAGCCGGTATAACCGTGCATTTTGAGGCATGCCCCAATTTGCACCGCACTATACAGGTTATCAAAGAACTGGGCTGCAGGGCCGGCGTAGCGCTTAATCCGCATACACCTGTTACTATGCTGCAGGATATTATTGCCGATCTCGAACTGGTTTTGATCATGTCTGTAAACCCCGGGTTCGGTGGGCAGCATTTTATTGAACATACCTATACAAAAATAAAAGAAGCTAAAAAATTAAGCGAACAACATAACCCCGGGCTGTATATTGAAGTTGACGGTGGGGTAGATCAAAGCAATGCGGCAAAACTGGTTAAGGCGGGTGCAAATGTGCTGGTTGCGGGCAGCGCGGTGTTCTCATCCGGTGATCCGGCGTCGGTAATATCGAGTCTGAAACATCCCGAAAAGTTATTACAATCGTAATAAATGCGGGTCAATAAATTGATTTAATTTAATATTTGCAATAAAAACTGCTTTTATTGAATAATTGTATTTTTTTAAAATAAATGTAAACAAACCATATAAACTTTGTCAAATTAATTACCTTTGCCCCAGCAAAATACGAAGTTGTTAATTCGATATAGCGCAAATACCAATTTTCAAATCATATGAAACATAATTTTGGTCCCGGACCCGGGATTTTACCACATGAAGTTTTAAAGCAGGCGGCAGCCGCAGTAATTGATTTTAACGGTACAGGGCTTTCCCTGTTAGAGGTATCTCACCGGTCGCCCGAATTTGAGGCGGTTTTGGATGAAGCCGTAAAATTAGTGAAAGAATTGTTAGCAGTTCCGGCAGGCTACTCGGTATTATTTTTACAAGGAGGCGCAAGCACTCAATTTGCAATGGTGCCTTACAACTTGCTGCCCGATGGTGGCAAAGCCGCCTATCTTGAATCGGGTGTGTGGGCAAACAAGGCGTTGAAAGAGGCTAAATATTTTGGCGAAGTGGAAATTGTTGCTACATCAAAAGAAAGCAACTTTACGTACATCCCTAAAGATTTTACCATACCTGCTGATGCGGCTTATTTCCATATCACTTCAAACAACACTATTTACGGAACGCAATTGCATAAATTCTTTCCGTCGCCGGTGCCGGTAGTTTGTGATATGTCTTCAGACATATTCAGTCGGAAAATCAATGTGGCCGATTTTGGTATCATCTATGCAGGCGCTCAAAAAAACATGGGCCCGGCAGGTGTTACGCTGGTTATTGTTAAGGATGATATTTTAGGGAAATCGGGCCGTAAAATACCGGCTATGCTGAACTATCAAACACAAATTGAAGGTGGTTCTATGTATAATACTCCACCGGTGTTTGCCATATATGTTTCTATGCTAACGCTTAATTGGTTAAAATCTAAAGGTGGCGTTGCCGAAATTGAAAAAGAAAACGCCGTTAAATCAAGAGTATTATACGAGGAAATTGACCGTAACCCGCTGTTTAAGGCAGTTTGCGCTGTCGAGGACCGCTCGGATATGAATGTTTGTTTTGTTGCCGAGAACCCAGAGCATGAAAAGCCATTCCTTAAACTATGCGACGAAAAAGGAATAGTTGGCATTAAGGGCCATAGAAGTGTTGGCGGTTTCCGCGCTTCTATCTATAACGCATTGCCGATAACCAGCATTTACGTGCTGATAGACGCCATGCAGGAGTTTAACCCCCCAACCCCCTGAAGGGGGAGTAATATTCTCTAACCCTAAAGAGTAAATTTGTTTAATTGCTCCCCCTTTAGGGGGTTGGGGGGCTAAACATTATACACCATGATCAAAATATTAGCTAACGATGGTATAGACCCCATCGGGAAAAAGATGTTAGAGGATGCCGGTTTTGAGGTTGATACTAATAACATTCCACAGGATGAATTGCCTGTTAAATTACAAAACTATGATGCCATTACCGTGCGTAGTGCTACCAAGGTACGCAAAGCGCTGATTGATGCCTGTCCGAATTTAAAACTGATAGGTCGCGGTGGTGTTGGCGTTGACAATATTGATGTTGACTACGCCAAAGAAAAAGGGATAGGTGTTTATAATACCCCGGCTTCATCGTCTTTATCAGTTGCCGAACTGGTTTTCGCACAGTTATTTACCGGCGTACGTTTTTTGCACGATAGCAACCGTAAAATGCCTGTTGAAGGCGGTACTAAATTTAACGACCTGAAAAAGGCTTATGCCAAAGGCATAGAGCTTCGCGGTAAAAAACTGGGTATAGTTGGTTTCGGTCGCATTGGCCGTGAGGTGGCTAAAATTGCCATCGGCGTGGGCATGGATGTAATAGCTTATGATCTTTACCCATTCAGCCCCGAAGTGGAGATAGTTTTAGGCAGTGGCGGCCCCAAGGTTAATGTTGCTGTAAAAACGGTTACACTTGAAGAAATTATAAAAGAAGCAGATTTTATTACCCTGCATACACCATTTATTGATAAAGCCCTGATAGGCGCTGATGAATTAGCGCGAATGAAAAAAGGTGTTCATTTAATAAATATCTCCCGCGGCGGCTTAATTGATGAACTGGCGCTGGTCGACGCTTTAAACAGCGGCCAGGTAGCTTACGCGGCGTTGGACGTGTTTGATAACGAACCTACACCGCGCGAAGAGATTTTAAAGCATCCCAAAATATCATTAACCCCGCATATCGGTGCAGCTACTAACGAAGCGCAGGAGCGTATAGGGGTGGAGCTGGCAAGTTTAATTATTGGTCACTTTAAGAAATAAATAGACACGAATTTTTCGAATTAGATCGAATTTCACGAATGGTGAGATAGGCACGGATTGCACGAATTAAATCGAATTTAACGAATTTTTATCGGTTTATGTGCAAAGTCCCTAACGTTACAAAGTATTCCATTCGTGAAATTCGATTTAATTCGTGCAATTAGTGCCTACATAATGTAACTCACTCCCTTTTCCGGAATAACAACCGGGTACCCATCCTCCACCAAAGCATCACTTAGCGCCAGCATACTGGTTGTTTCGCCGTGCACAAGGTAAACCTGTTTTAGTTTTGCTTTATCCTGTTGTTTAACGTTGTTTACGAGGTCATCGTGGTCGCCATGGGCGCTTAATACGTCGGTTTGTTTAATGGTGGCATACACCGCCAAATCACGGTCTTTGATATGGACTATAGAATCTCCGCGCAATAACCTATGCCCCAAAGTACCCCTGGCGCAATAACCAATAAACAGGATGGTGCAATAATAATTCTGGATATTATAAAACAAATGATCCTGTATACGCCCGCCCTCCAGCATACCTGCCGATGAGATAATGATGCAGGGTTCGTAATAATTGGATATTTGGCGGCTGTCTTTTAAGGTTTCTATATAAGTGAGGTTATCAAACTCAAATTCGTCGCCCTGGGTTCGGTAAAATTCCTGCGCTTCTTTATTTACCAGTTCATGGTATTTTCTGAAGATGCCTGTAGCCATGCTGGCCATTGGGCTGTCAACAAATACCTTTACAGGTGGCAACAACCCGCTGCTGAATATTTTATTTAACGAATAAACTAACGATTGTGTGCGACCTATGCTGAACGCCGGTATAATTAAGCGCCCCAGTTCTTTAACGCAACATTTATCAATTACTTCAACCAAAGCCTGCTCAACGGTTTTATCTTTGGTATGAAGCCGCCCGCCATAGGTTGATTCTGTTACTAAAAAATCAACCGGGGGCAAGGATTGGGGGTCATCGAGCACCGGGTAGTTTTTGCGGCCGATATCGCCGGTAAAGGCGATGGTTTTTTCTTCGCCCTGGTCGTTTATTTTAAAAATCGCGGCAGCTGCCCCTAACAAATGGCCAACGGGTATAAAAATAAGTTCAATATCGCCGGTAATACGGAAGGATTTGTTAAAACCAATAGTAACAAACCGCTCCATGGTATCCATTACATGTTTTTGCAGGTATAAGGGCTGTGCGTTGGTATTAAATTTGCCCTTGCCATGTTTACGGCTTTTATGCGCCTTACTCATAAATATATTCACCGAATCGAGCAGCAAAAGCTCTGTCAGGTCTGCGGTAGGCGGGGTAGCTAATATTTGCCCGTTAAAACCTAAACGTACCAGCGTAGGCAGGTTGCCCGAGTGGTCAATATGCGCGTGGGTTAATACCACCGCGTCAATAGCAGCCGGATCAAAAGGAAAATCTTCGTTTGATTGAATACTGCGGTCCTTTTCATAGTCAAGGCCGCAATCAATTAATATTTTATATTGGCCAACTTCAAGCAAATGCATGCTTCCGGTAACTTGCCGCGCCGCGCCATGTATAGTTAGTTTCATTTGTTTTATGATACGTATTGCTGGTACTACGTTATACGTATTACGTTGTACGTGATATTGGTTTAAACTTTTTCTTTTGCGCGTATTTGGTTTCTCAGCAAAAACAAGATTATGAAAAGTAATAACACCACAATAATTTTAAAATTAAGCGATGCCTTGTCCTGTAAACGGGCGTTTTCTTCACCTAATTTTTTTTGTTTGTCCAGTTCGTCCCTCAGCTGTTTGATGCTGTATAGATAGCCTAACGCGCTATTCTCCGTTTCTTTCGACTTATCCTGCACCTGGCTTTGCTGAAAAGCGCGGTAATCCAATAATATTTTAAGCTCTTTATAAATATCATTGTCTGTTTTCACAATATCCATCAAAATCTCATTCGACCGCCTTATATCATTTTTGGTTTGCAGGCCAAAAATGCCGGTATGCTCTTTTAAGCTCTTATCATACTGGCCAAACTTTTGGGTGCGCTCGGCAAGCATCGTATTAATTTTTTTTCGCTGCAGCTGGTAGGCTACCGAATCGGAATTTGCCTGGGCGTATGCACAGGCAAATAAAAAACACAACAAGCCAAGCAGTATTATCTTTCTCATGGTTTATATTCAAAATCAATTATTACACTATCGCCCAAATTTAACCCCAGCAAACCACTGGCATTACCTTTATTAATGGCAATCTCTAAATGGTCGCTTATGCCAAACAGGCAAAGTTTTTCGCCTTCGGGCACCTCATTATAATGCCAGCTTAAATGGTTAATAGTTTCATTGCGTTTAAAGTACAATGTAAACTGCCGGCCCAGCTGCACCCGGTTAAAAAATTCTTTTGTAATATTAGTAATTACGTTCTGGAATGAATCAATATAAATTACAGCCCCTTTTATCAGGTTTTTTTCAATTACAGGCTGCAGGTTCATTTTGTTTTCAATTTTGCTGATGGGTAAACCTATTTCGGTCAATTTTCCGCCGCCTGCCAGGTGGCAAGCCGCTTTCACAAAAATATCTGCCAGCGGGAAATGTAAAAATTTCAGGTCCTGCATAATATTTATCTCCACCATTTCATCAGGGTCAGCATTAAACATCAGCGAAAATATGCCATTATCAGAGCCAACAAAGTAATGGTTTTTATAACGAATGGCCAGGTATTTGGTGCGCTCATTGTAAACAGTATCAATACCTATTAAATGCACTGTGCCATCAGGAAAGTAGTAAAAACTGTTTTTTAATATGAAGGCTGCTTGCTGTATATTATAGGCCGCAACGCTGTTTGTAATGTCGACAATATTAACCAAGGGCAATAATTTTAATATGCTTCCTTTAAGGGCAGCCTGATAAATATCCTTATCGCCCAAATCAGTAGT